>CAKZLT010000692.1 GCA_937127195.1 uncultured Saprospiraceae bacterium | reverse complement strand
GCTCAGGATAGACATTCGGGTCACCTACCAAATCAAATGCTTCATGTGATAAAATCGCTGAAGTCGTATGATGCCCATGTGTTTTTCGACCTGTATCATGTGAAAAACGATTAATAATAATATCTGGCTGAAATTTACGAATTGCCCAAACGACATCCGCCATCACTTCTTTTTTGTTCCAAATACTGAGCGTTTCTTTAGGCGTTTTAGAATAACCAAAATCATTCGCACGCGTAAACATTTGCTGTCCACCATCAACACTTCTAGCTCCCAAAAGCTCCTGTGTGCGTATAACGCCCAATAAATCACGGATTTCTTTTCCAATCAAATTTTGACCACCATCACCACGCGTCAAAGACAAATATGCTGTATTCATACGCTTCTCATTAGCCATATAAGCAATCATTCGCGTATTTTCATCATCTGGATGTGCCGCCACATATAGCACCGAACCAAGTACATTCAGCTTTTTGATAGCTTCGTGTATATCTGCCGAAGTTGGCTTATCAGGAGCTTGTGCGTTCGTGCTTCCCAAACCTATCAAGAGAAGAAACAGAGTGATTATTCCGTATTGCTTTTTCATATAAAATATTAAGTTTAAATGCTTTGACTGTTCTTTTTTTTTAATTACAAAGGAACAAAGTAATATAAGTTACTTTTAATATAAGGGAGTAGGAAAAAAAAAATGATTTATTTCCTTTGCATCTCTGCCCTTTCCTTTTACAGATGGGATTCTAAAAGAAAGCATCATAGTATTTTTATAAAATGGATTTGAAATTAATTAATTTATTTACATTTATAAGCTCAATAGCTTGATAATTGTTGAATAGAAGACAATTCTTTTTTATAAAAAATAGAAAATCGATATGTATTTATTTTTTGATACTGAAACCACAGGCGTACCAAAACGTTGGAAAGCTCCGCTAACCGACCTAGACAATTGGCCTAGAATGGTTCAAATTGCATGGATGATTTATGATGATGATGGTAATCAAATTGATGTTCAAAATCATATTATTATTCCTGAAGGATATCGAATACCGCTTGCTTCAACGAAAATTCATGGAATTAGCACAGAACGAGCAATGACGGAAGGCGTTGACTTAAAGATGGTTTTAGAGCGTTTTTCGGAGAGTCTTCAAAAAACACATACGGTTGTTGCTCATAATATTAGTTTTGATGAAAAAATAGTAGGCGCGGAGTTTTTAAGAAAAATGGTGGCTCATGATTTTTTTGATAAAAAGCAATTCTGTACCATGAAGTCAACGGCAAATATTTGTAAACTGCCTGGCAAGTACGGTTACAAATGGCCGTCGTTAGATGAATTGCACACTTTTCTATTCAATGAGCGTTTTGAAAATCAACATGACGCACTCGCTGATATTATCGCTACGGCTAGGAGCTTTTGGGAATTGAAGAAAAGAGGCATAATTTGAGTTCTGTATTGAGGTTTTTTAGTAAAATATTAGCTGTTGCTGTTAGTATTTTTTAGCAATAGCTAACTCACTCTCCGTTTCCATTTTAATAATAGAAAATTATAAAAGTAGTGCGGCATCGTCTTTTTTATAATTATTTATTACCTTTGGAAAGGTGATAAATTTGGGCATAATAAAAGTAAGACCAAGTACTTTTATTATTAATATGCTATTATTCATCATATTATATTTATTTAAAGGCAAAGAGAAAGGTATTTTTTTATGAAAATTTTAATCTGTGAGGATGAGGAAATCATGCTGACGGCACTTGAATTTCGTTTGCGAAAGCAGGGATTTCAGGTGGTGAAAGCAGAAGATGGTCGTCAAGCACTTACCAAATTCAAAGAAGAAGCACCAGATTTGGTGATTGCAGATATTATGATGCCCTTTCTTGATGGGTTAGAACTAATTGAGATATTCAGAAATGAGTTCAAGAGTAATGTGCCTGTGATTGTTATTTCTGCATTAGAGCATGAAGAAACTGTCTTACACGCTTTTCGTATTGGTGCTAATGATTTTATTACCAAGCCTTTTAAGCCCAATGAGTTGATTTTGAGAATTAAAAGAATATTTCAAGAGTTGGAAGAGAATAAATAAACTCGTATAAAATATTTTTTAGGAAAAGCGAACCTCTTCAATTAGAAAAGGTTCGCTTTTTTTTAGACTGACTACTAAGGTACAAGCAACTCCAATATTCCAATCATCAAATCACCATCGCGCTCAAAAAGTATTGGCATATCACCATTATCCATACGAGTAATTGCGTACGCTTCGTCAATCATTTCGGTTTGATGTTCGTAATCAACGATGAATTCCCCTTTCTCATTGACCATAATTGCCCATAAGTTGGAAGCCTTCGGTTTTGCATCAAGCAGCATCATTTCTTGCGAGTGTCCAAACATCACAAAATGTTTTTTACCTAACCGAACAACGTCTTTAAATTTATCTTTTTGCCTTCTATAATATCTTTCTGCACTTTTTTCTTGTCCTTTTTCACTCAATAAAAGCGTTCTATAAGAAAAATTAATGCCTGTTTTTTGGCTGTATTCATGTCCAAAAGAAAGGTAACCTGCTGGCGTTTTGAATGTAGAGATACCTTCATCTCGACCAACCGTTGTTGCAAATCTATCTTCCCAAATAATTTGATTATCAACAACTTTTGCAATCCAACAATCAGAAATATTCGTAGAACTTTCTGAACCTGTCAGTAATAATTCATTATAACTTTCGTCTGAAAATCGAATCGAAGTACAGGCTTTTGTCCATTTGAAAGTCGGTCTTTTCTTTCCTTTTTCTGGGCGATTGACTTGATTAAAATTTAGTGTCTTGATGATTTTTTTGGTGGTTAAATCATAAGTAATGAGTTGTGGAAAGCTATTTTTTTTATCAAAAATAGTTGTTACAATCATCAAAACATTGCGCTTTGAATCATAGACCATCTCTGTTGATATATTTGGAATACTAATCACTTCACTCGAAAGAATAGACAAGGCATTGTCTAATTCATAAAAAAGTAATCTTCTCGTTTTGTCTTTTTTAACGCTATTCATTAATAGATAATAGCCTTTTTTAGTTTTTTCTAACTTGATAATCCGCTCATAACTATCGGTTCTCCCTAATCGAACTTCTTTCAAACCCCTTCCTTTCAAATTAAAACGCACCAAAAGTCCGTCCAAATCACCACCTTCTAACCTTGTATCTCCAATCAGTAAGCCATCTTTTTTAATCATTTCCAAAGCATAAATTTGATTGATTTGATGGGTAACTCTTAAGTTTTTAATATCCTTGATGCCGAGTTTTTGGGCAGAGGCATTGATGAGAAATATAAAAAGACAGGGAAAAATCAATAGTGTTTTTTTTAGTGTCATATACTCTAGTTTTTAATTTTGCTGATTGTAATATTTTGCAGTGAAAGAAATTAATGTTGTAATTATTTCGTAGCAAATATCTATCAGCATACGGAATATAAATAGTTAAGTCTAAATATTTTTCGCTTTATGAGTTTCTTTTAAAAAAACAACTTTTTCATAAAAATATTGGGTAATATATTATGCTTCATTTTTATTCATGGTTCTATTTTTAGATAATTCACATCAAATTGAAAAATATTTAACCTGTTTTTAACTTCGATTTTGAATATTAGGGATAAAACATTCAAATTTCATCAAATAATTTAGAGAAAACGATAAAAAAATTTCTTAGAGTAGTAGTAGTGTTGTATTTTCAGATTTTAGTTTTTTTGAAAAATGCCGTGAAGATTCAAGATATTTCAATTAAATGAATAAACTAATAATGACGGGATTTTTTTCAAAGAACCAGATTTTTAAACTAAAAACCAAAATATCACAACCCGATGCTAGTAAAAACCTATGGAAGTGCAGTATATGGAGTAGATGCAAAGACTATAACGATCGAGGTCAATGCAGGAGGAAATGTAGAAATTGGTAAAAATAATTTTTACTTAGTAGGTTTACCAGACAATGCAATAAGGGAAGGGCAACAACGTATATATACTGCTGTTCGGAACTCTGGATATAGAATTTTGAGAGTCAAATTTGTCATAAATATGGCACCTGCTGATATTCGTAAGGAGGGAGCTGCTTATGATTTGCCTATTGCCATGGGATTATTGGCTAGTACCAATCAAACTAAACATGAGCATATTTCAGAATATTTGATGATGGGAGAACTGTCATTAGATGGTAGTTTACGACCAATTAAAGGTGTATTGCCAATAGCGATACAAGCACGCAAAGAAGGCTTTAAGGGGGTGATAGTACCAAAAGAAAATGCTAAAGAAGCTGCAATTGTTGATAAAATAGACGTTTATGGTGCAACACATATAAAGGAGGTTATAGATTTCTTTAATGGAAACCCCGAAAGTCTTCACAAAGAAGAATACGATACAAGAGAACTTTTCTTTGATACCATTAATAATTATGAAGTTGATTTTGCAGATGTAAAAGGACAAGAAAATATAAAACGAGCATTAGAGTTAGCCGCAGCAGGAGGGCATAATGTTATTTTGATTGGGCCTCCTGGAGCAGGAAAAACAATGCTTGCTCGTCGAATGCCAACTATACTTCCTCCTCTTAACTTGAGAGAAGCATTAGAAACAACTAAAATTCACTCTGTCGCAGGTATTTTATCTAAAGAAACATCACTTATCACGACAAGACCATTTCGTGCGCCACACCATACGGTTAGTAATGTTGCCTTAGTGGGTGGAGGCTCAAACCCAAAACCTGGTGAGATTTCTTTAGCCCATAACGGCGTTCTATTTTTAGATGAGTTACCAGAGTTCCAGCGTTCTGTTTTGGAGGTTTTACGCCAACCTTTGGAAGAAAGAAAAGTAACTATTTCAAGAGCCAAAATTACAGTTGATTACCCAAGTAGTTTAATACTTGTTACGGCCTGTAATCCTTGCAATTGTGGCTATTTTAATCACCCAACTAAAGAATGTTCCTGTGGACCAGGGCAGGTGAAACGCTATTTAAACAAAATTTCGGGTCCTTTATTGGATAGAATAGACCTTCATGTAGAAGTTGTCCCAGTATCTTATGACGAACTAGCTAGTATGGAACGCCCAAAAATAACTAGTGCAGAAATTCGTGAACGTGTTATTGAAGCTAGAAAAATTCAAACAGAGCGTTACAAGGATTTTAAAAATGTATATTGTAATGCACAATTGCCTAGTCGATTGGTACGAGAATATTGTCAACTTAGTCAAGCTGGTCAGCTCCTCTTAAAAAGAGCAATGGAAAAACTCCAGCTCTCTGCTCGTGCCTATGATCGCATTTTAAAGGTCGCTCGTACTGCTGCTGATTTAAGTGGAAAAGAAGATATCGGAATTGAACATATTTCAGAAGCAATACATTTTAGAACTTTGGATAGAGAAAATTGGGGAAGCTAAAAAAGTGGTTCTTTGAAAAAAACTGTGGTTACTATTTTATTCATTTAATTGAAATGTCTTGAATTTTCACGGCATTTTTCAAAGAACCAAAATTCTGCGTAACGTGAGTTACTAACTTATTCTACTCCATCCCTTATATCCATCTCTATTACTTGCTAGATGAACCTTGATTGGCTGATGTTCTGGTCTTTCCAACTTCAAATCATCATCCAATACTCTTTTGGCTATCTCTCTGGCAGTTACCAATATCTTGTTATCTTTCACCAAATCCGCAATTCTCAGATGTAAAATTCCGCTCTGCTGAGTACCTGTAATATTTCCTGGTCCACGGAGTTTCATATCCTCTTCCGCGATTTTGAAACCATCATTTGTATCACACATCGTTTTTATTCGATGACGACTTTCGGTTGATAATTTATAACTACTCATCAAAATACAATACGCATCTCCCCCACCTCGACCAACTCGACCACGCAATTGATGGAGTTGAGCCAAGCCAAACCGTTCTGTATTTTCAATAATCATCAAAGTTGCATTCGGCACATTTACACCAACTTCAATAACCGTTGTAGCGACCATGATTTGCGTTTCGTTTCGTGCAAAACGCTGCATTTCAAAATCCTTGTCTGCTGGTTTCATACGTCCGTGAACGATGCTAATCTGGTAATCTGGTATTGGAAATTCGCGAGAAATAGACTCATAACCTTCCATTAAATTATTCAAATCCAATGTTTCGGACTCTTCTATCAACGGGTAAACGATATAAACCTGTCGCCCTTTTTTGATTTCTTCTTTCATAAAACCAAAAACTCGCAAACGATGTGCCTCTGTTTTATGAATTGTTTTGACGGGTTTTCTACCTGGTGGCATTTCATCAATCACTGATACATCAAGGTCACCGTAAGCCGTCATGGCAAGCGTTCTAGGAATTGGCGTAGCCGTCATTACAAGAACGTGAGGCGGATATGGCTTTGATTTTCGCCAGAGTTTAGCACGTTGAGCCACTCCAAATCGGTGTTGTTCGTCGATAATAGCCAAACCTAAGTTCTTAAAAACAACTGGATCTTCAATCAAAGCGTGCGTTCCGATCAAAATTTGAGTTGTACCATCAGCCAATTCTGATAATATTTTGCCCCGTTTCTTTTTGCCTTTAATACTCCCCGAAAGGAAAGCCACATTAATATCTAGTCCTTCTAAGTCTTTTTTTATATTATTAAAATGCTGTTGTGCCAAAATCGAAGTTGGAGCCATCAAGCAAGCCTGAAAGCCGTTATCAATCGCCAAAAGCATCGTCATTAGTGCGCAAATGGTCTTTCCACTACCAACATCTCCCTGAACTAAACGATTCATTTGCCTATTCGTGGCAACATCTCGACGAATTTCTTTGATGACACGTTTCTGTGCATTCGTCAATTCGAAGGGTAACTGTTTATAAAATCCATTGAACGCATCACCCACCTTTTCAAAATGATAACCTAATAAAGTATCTTTTCTGATGCCGCGTGTTTGGAGTAATTTTATTTGTAAAAAAAATAACTCTTCAAACTTGAGTCTATTTTGTGCCAATTTTAATGACCGCGCATCTGGCGGAAAATGAATATGTTTTAAAGCTTCATATCGAGAAGGCAGCTTTAGTTTGGTGCGAATATACTCTGGTAAATTTTCGGGAACATCCGTTTCTTGTATCGCTTCAACTAGCTTTCTTTTGAGTTTTCGGATAGGTTTTACATCTAATCCGCGCGCCTTAAGTTTTTCGGTGGTTGAATAAACGGGATCAAGGGAAGAAGCCTCTTGTGCATTTTTGACCGAAAGTAATTCGATTTCTGGATGTGGAATACTTTTATAACTCTTAAAAAAATTAGGCTTGCCATATACCACGTATTCGCCACCAATTTGCAATTGCTTTTCAATATATTTCGCGCCCTTGAACCATACCAAATCTATAACTCCCGAAGCATCCCTGAATCGTCCAACCAAGCGTTTTTTTCGTCCGTCGCCGACCGTCTCTAGTCGTCGAAGTACCCCTTTGAGCTGAATATTTTCGGTTTCTTCATCAATATCAGCAATCCGATGAAATTGCGTTTTGTCCACATAACGGAAGGGAAATTGCATAAGAAAGTCTCCAAAATTGAAAATGCTCAATTCTTTTTTAAGCATATCTGCTCGCTGAGGCCCAACGCCCTTCATGTATTCTATGGCAGTCTTGAGTAACTTACGTTCGGACATTTTTGTAACTTGTTTGATTACAAATTTATTGGTTTTAAGTGAATAAATGAGAAAAGTAAGCAGAATTTTTTGATGGAAAATAAAAAAGAAGGCTTTAAAGCGAAATGATAACGCGAAATCTATACTTTGTTGGTTATTATTCAGAAGCGAGAGGCGAGACCGCCCTAAAAGGCATAGACGTATAATTAAGATAAAAAAGCCCCAAAGGGGTGAAATATTACAGCATTGGGGCTTGTCCCAATGAATGATAAATCATAAAATCATCCATT
>CAKZLT010000691.1 GCA_937127195.1 uncultured Saprospiraceae bacterium | reverse complement strand
CCATTCCCTCTACCCACAGCGCGAGCGAATTCAAAACCGAACCTTCTGGCAGGTAAAAAGTATAAAATGCCTCTTCTCTCGTTCGCCAAGTATTGATTTGACTATTATGAATCTTGAATGTTTTTTCGGTGTATGCCATTCGATAATCAGGAAATAGCTGCGTATTTGTTACAATATCCGAAGTGGATAAACTCTCGCCACTCCAGAGTTTTCGCTCCGTTTTGTGTCTTTCGTCATACATCGAACGGAAGATATTCAAACGGTCTTCATCGTTAATTTTTAACTCTTGACTAAAAAAAGACGCAATCATAATCAATGGATCGTGCTTGATACGTTCGTCCATATTTAAAGCGTTTAGTCCAAATCCACGACCAAAAATTTGGCTAGAATTTGCATAAACGATTCCTGATTTTAGAACCCTTTCTGTTATCCAATCCTTTTTGAGTGTCTGGCTCAATTCGACCCAATTGGGTAAATCTGAGTTTTGATAAGGTTCGTTTTCGGTATGAAAATTTTCAATGATAGCGGTATTTATATTATAAAAACGAACACTTATCACCGTAATCAAGGCGATTGTAAAAGTGGCAGAAAGTGTAATAATGAGCTGCGCGGTTCGTGTTTTTTTTATAAAATGATACAACACCATCCCAAAAGTAATCACATAAAATATCGGGACAAAAGCATGAATAGGTATGCCAAAAAGCCAAAAACCAACCAATACAATTGGATAAATAGGGCCAATATAAATGCTTTCGTACAAATGAAAAATGAATGCCATCGTAGAAATAGCTATAATCAAGTGATTCAAAAAGTCTGATTGATAATCTTTTCGTAAAACATGAAGAATTAGGCAAGCATTGGAAATCACCAAAAAGACAACAACCCAATTGGCGGAAATATCAAAAACGGGTATAGTTCGATTGAGAGAGTAAGCACTCACATTAAATAATTGTAATAAAAGTACGTTGTGTCTAAAATTTGAAAACTTAAAAAATCGACCTGTGACTTCTCTATTATTTTGAGCAACAACTAACCAATAAAATCCTGTGAGACAGAAACACCAAAAGAATACTCCAGTGAATATCTCATTATCAATATCATATTCATAAGAGGTGATTAAAAATGTCAATAAAGACATAACCAAAAGGATAATTCCTATCAAGGCTGTCTTGTCTTCTCGAAGTTCGTTGAGTATGTTTTTCATTTGTTATTTTTACAAAATCAAATTAAATAAAAGTACTTTGTGTTTCAAAGTTATGTTTTTCTTTTGAGAAAATCAATAGTATGCCTTACTTTTCATAGGATTTTTTTTATTAAAAACTTACCTAATTCTTAGTAAATTTGAGGAATCGCGGTTAATTTCTAACTTTTACCCAAAATTTGAAATATATTCGTTTTATAAAGAAAAATCATACTACTATACATTTTTGTAAATCTAGTTATTCTACATGATTTTTGACCTCCCTTAATCCCTCCGAAGGAGGGAAACCACGCTTACATTTCCCTCCTTCGGAGGAATTAAGGGAGGTTAAATCTAAAATGTATAGTAGTATAAAGAAAAATACTAACACAAAATTTAATAAAAAACAACATGAATTTATTAAAACACGGTATCCGTTCGAGTCTATTACTCCTGATAGTCTTTCTATCAGCTTGCGGAAACAACGAAAGCTCTGAAAGTGAGACGAATATCAAAAGACCTGATTACGTTATTGTGCATCAACTAGCAGAACCTGCAAGTCTAAATCCTAGTAATTCGCGTGGTTCAGCTTCTACGATGATGTATTATAATTTATATCAAGAGTTGATTAATGCTGATTTTGAAACGATGGAAATCATCCCTGTTTTGGCAAAAGAACGCGCTGTTTTTAAGCCAATTGAAGGAAGTGATTGGGTAGAAATGCTATTTGAAATCAAGGAAGAAGCTGTTTGGGATAATGGCAAACCGATTACAGGCGAAGATATTGCTTTCAGTTTAAAGACAATTAAAGTGCCTCAGACTAATAATGGTCATAAAAAACACGCTTTTGAATACATCAAAGCCTTTGAAATAGATAAAGAAAATCCTAAAAAAGTCAAATTCATCTGCGAATCGTATATGCTAGCCGAACAAGTCATGAGTGATTTGCACATTTTGCCAAGATACCTTTATGATGAAGCAAATGTATTAAAGGATTATTCTATTGAAATGCTTTCAGATACTGCTCAAAAAGCAACGCTAGAAGCAGATCCTGTTTTGATAAAATTTGCTGAAGGCTTCAATAGTGTCAAGTTTCAAAGAGAAGTGGTCAAAGGTTCTGGACCTTATGAATTGGTAGAATGGGAAGCTGACCAAAGGTTGGTTTTTAGTAAAAAAGATAACTGGTGGGGCGATGCACTCAAAGACGAAAGTCATTGGTTTCAAGCTTATGCAGACACAATTATTTATGAAATCATCAAAGATAATTCATCCGCATTGGCGGCACTCAAATCGGGTAGAGTGAATACTATGTTTGCTATTGACCCAAAAGATTATTTGGAGCAATGCAAAACGGAAGCGTTTCAGAAGAAATTCTACACCTTTGAGCCATATATGTATGCTTACGATTACATAGGTTTTAACCTTTCTAGACCTATTTTTGATGATAAAAATACTAGAAAAGCTTTGGCTCATCTGATGAATACGAAGCAACTTATCGAAACTGCTTGTAGCGGATTGGCAGAACAAACGGCTTGTTTCTCGCATCCAACACGCCCAGAACAGCTTTCTGATAAGGTGAAGCCTTATGAATTTGATATTACAAAAGCTAAAGAATATTTAACTAAAGCTGGTTGGGGAGATGCAAACAATGATGGTATTTTGGATAAAGATATTGATGGTGTGAATACGCCTTTCGTTCTCAAAATTGTTACGAATAACGAAAATAACCGTAGAAAAACAGCTTGTAGTATTTTGAAAGATGCTGCCAAAGAAGTCGGAATTACTATTAATATAGAAACTCCAGTTTGGAAGCAATTTTTGCCACAAATTATGCAAAAGCGTGATTTCGATTTATTTGTTTCGGGCTTGATTTCTTCTCCATTTGATAGCGACCCACGCCAGACATGGCACTCTGAGTCTATCGGAAATGGTTCTAATCACTTTGGATTTAGTAATGAAAAGGTAGATAATGCAATTGATGCACTTCGTATAGAACTAGATGCAGAGAAACGCAATCCTTATTATCATATCATTCACGAACAAATCAATGAAGAAGTTCCTGTTATTTTCTTAATCACTCAACGCGAACGCATTGCAGTAAGTAAGAAATTTGATAATGTTTGGAAAACAACAATGAAACCAGGCTTTTGGGCACCAGGTTTTATGGCTAAATAATCTCTAGATACTAATTACTGGTTTCTAGCTATTAGAAACCAGTAATTAGTAAAATTAGTAACTAACTCTATGTTTAGATACATTTTAAAGCGACTTGCATTTTTTATACCTACTTTATTGGGCGTTTCGATAATTGTTTTCTTTTTGAATCACTATCAGCCAGGCGACCCTGTGAGCGTGTTTTGCGCAATGGAAAACGGACAAGAACAATGCAGTGATGAAAATCGCAGACGTATCCGAAAGAGACTAAACTTAGACCAGCCACTTTTTTATTTTAAAATTAATACTCAAGCATATCCAGACACTTTTCATAGGCTTTTGACCACAACTGACCAAGAAGTCAGAGGTAGAATGCTGTATCAATATGGTAATTGGACAGCTATTCAGCGTTATTTTGATTCTGTAAATGGTTTTTATAAAAAAATAAATCAAACACCAAACGACTCATTACGAAAAGTTATTTACAACCAATTAAAAACTAAATTTTTACCATTATCAACCGAAGCCAACGATAAAAAAATATTAAGTCACTTTGCTATTAATCAAGCCTTGTTCCAAGGTGACACCGTTAACCACGCTTTATATAATGATTTTAAAGTCGTAAAAGCCCAATACGCTTATTTAAAAGCTACCCCAACAATTTACAAAAATTATATGCCTGCTTTTCGCTGGCATGGCTTCACTAATCAATACCATCATTGGCTCAATGGTTATTTACATCTTGACTTTGGATATTCTTATCAGACAGGTAAACCTGTAATGGAAGAAATTGGCGAAAAAATGGAGAAAACAGTTATTGTTGCAAGTATAGCGATTGTACTGGCTTATGTGATTGCCATGTTTTTGGGTGTCGTTTCTTCTGTTAAAAAAGGAACTCGACTCGATAGTGTGATTAGTACCTTTCTGTTTGTATTATATTCTTTGCCCAGTTTTTGGATAGGAATGTTGTTAATTTTCTTTTTGGCGAATCCTGATTATTTGAATATTTTTCCTTCTGGCGGTTGGGATGATTATTTTATAAAAAACAATGGAACAGATTGGGAAATTCTTAAAGATAAAATACATCATTTGATTTTGCCGATTATTTGCTGGACTTACCCAGCATTGGCATTTTTATCAAGACAAATGCGTGGCGGAATGCTTACGACTTTGCAACAGGATTATATCAGAACGGCAAGAGCGAAAGGTTTGTCAGAAAGGAAGGTGATTGGAAAACACGCTTTTAGAAATGCGTTATTGCCTATTATTACACTACTCGGCAACGTTTTACCAAGTTTAATTGCGGGTTCTGTTATTTTAGAAGTGATATTTGGGATTCATGGAATGGGGAATTTACTATATGAATCTATCAATCTACAAAACTTTCCTATTGTTTTTGCGATTGTGATGATTTTGGCATTATTTACTATTCTAGGTTATCTGATTGCAGATATTTTATACGCTATAATTGACCCAAGGGTTAAGTTTTAGCTTAAAAAAATGTATCGAACCACAAAGGTATTTAGGGAGTAAGCAATAAAAATTTATTACTAAATGCCTTTGTGGCTCAGATACAAAGATCCTAATCTAAAAATTAGAACTTCCCATTAGTATTCTTCCATTCAGATTCTGCTGGAATGTTTTGGATAATATCCCAGTGTTCTACGATTTTTCCATCTTCTAGTCTGAATAAATCGTAATAAGCAACATGGTCTCCTTTTCCGAATTTACCTTCACTTACTGTTAATACAAAGTTACCTTCACCTAATACTTTATGAACAGTATCATATTGTAAAACTAATCCGTTGTCTGCAAAGTATTTCAAGGCTGCACCTAAACCATCAAGCCCATCAGCAATACCTGAATTGTGTTGAAGATATTTTTCTGGATTGATATAATCTACTAGTTTATCACCTTTTCCATTTACTAAAACATCATCAACAAAATTCTTAACAATTGTCTTGTTTGCTTCTGTTTTATCTACATCTGTAACGGCAGTCTCTCCGTCCAACTGCGTTCTTCCACTTGGGTTAGGAGCTGCAATTTCAGCAAGATTATCCCAATGTTCTACAATTCTTCCTTCTTCAAAGCGGAATAAATCAAATCCTGCTTTTGGTCCAAAAAAATCATATTTTGTATGTAAAAATACATACTCACCATCCTCAAAAGCTCTAACAACTTTCGCCTTAAAACCTCCTTCAGGAGCATTTTTCACTACTTCTCCAAAACCAGCTAAACCATCCGCAACAGCTAAATTATGCTGTGTGTATTTATCTGGATTAATATAAGCGATAGGTTCTTTAGCACCGTTTTCTAAGCTTTCAATAAGTGCTACTGCTTTTTCTTTGTTCGTTAACTCGACCTTAGTCTCTGTTTCTGTTTCTGCTGCAGAATCTGTATTTGAATTACAACTTACCAAAAGAACTGTAATTGCTAATAGACTAAAAAATGAGATTGACTTCATCTTTGATTGTTTTTATTTTGAATAATTGTTCTTGGATAATCCTAGAACTAAAAGACAATGCAAAGATGTAAGTATTCGGAGCAAGTACGGATATAATAAAAAGCCAAAAGACTGTATAAACGGGAAAGTATTAAAATTTAGTAGCTATGCGAGACCTGCCTCTGAGGTTTTATAGTGGCTTGTAACGGCTTCACGCCTAATCTCGCTTCTCGTAGCCGTAAGGCGGTCTCGCCTCTCTGCTCTGAATAGTATTAAAATTTAGCGAAAAGTATTTCTGAATTTTTCAGGTGTTAATTCAGTGTGTCGTTTGAAATATTTATAAAAATTGGTGCTTTCTTCAAAACCAGAGGCATAGGCAATTTCTTTAACAGAAAATTCCGTGTTGATTAATAATCTCTTAATTTGTGTGATACAAATATCATCAATGAATTCTTTCGCTGACTTATTAACAATAGTTTTGGTAATAGTATTCAAGGTCTTTGTACTAACTCCTAAGAGCTTCGCATATTCTTTTACTTTAGAATATTTGGTTACATTTTGTTCTACTAAATTTTGAAATTCAATAAATTCACTTAAATATTTCCGATTGTTAATAATTTGATTGTTTGAGGATTTGATACGATACAATTTGGCAATCAAAATGTGTAATTCACTTCTAATAATACCTAAAGAATAATCGTCATTAATTTTAAAATATTCCTTTTTGATGCGTTCAAACAAATAATTAATCTCTTCTAATTCTGCTTTAGATAGCTGTATTTTTGGTGTTCCTAAGACTTCGTTAAATAGTTGTAGTGACTTCAAAGCCTCTAATTTTTCAAGATAACTCACCAAAAATGTATCTGTAAAAAGTAATAAAGTCCCCTTTATTTCTGTGTTTCCTTGATTGAATTTATGAATCTGGTCTTTTCTTATAGTTAGCAAAGTTCCTTCATTACATTCAAAATTTATAAAATCAATTGTGTGAGAACCTTGTCCTTTTTCAATCAAAATAATCATATAGAATTCTACCAAATGTAAATCAAATGGAGAATGGTCTAGATTTTCTCTTTCGTATAACTCTTTTAATTGTAAAATATCAAACGTCGCATTGGGATTTTGACTATTCTTAAATGGTATATGTATTGGACTTTCCATTATTTTGATTTTAGTTTTTCTCCTTTTTTACAAAAAAAAAATAACCATACCGATTTTATATTCAGTATGGCTATCTTTTTTTTAATACGTGAGCAGAAGGAAGTATTTTTTTTTTTGTTCTATGGTTTTAAAAAATGCGAGTATAGCGAACTACACGAATATTTCTCAAAGAA
>CAKZLT010000690.1 GCA_937127195.1 uncultured Saprospiraceae bacterium | reverse complement strand
ACCCCTTATCTATTGTATTATATAGACTAATTGAAATACCTTCTTCTTCAATTTCATCTATCACAAAATCATGATTTTCCTTTTTTTTATTAAAATGAAAAATTTCCTCAATTCCTCTTAGAGCTACTTTTCCTTGTAGCATTTCGGTATTTTTAAGTGAATTGTTTTGTAATGAGAAACGCCAACCTAATTCTATTCCATTTGTCACTTCATAAAAGGCTTTTAAATCAATAGGAAGAAAGTGACCTAGTTTTTTTTCGATAGTCTCAATCATATCATTATCAGCAGGCGGATTAACTTGAAATTTGACTACTTCCACCTTAGGATCTTCTTGTAGTTGATGAACCATTGACCGAAACTCATTGAGATAATCTTTCATTGAACAATTAATTGGTGGGTAATTAAAAAAAATCCATAACCTCGCAACAACACTCTACCATTAAGTATTTAAATAGTTTTATAATTAGAATGCAATATTTACTTATAAATACAACATTTATAATTTATTTAAGATATGTATCTCTTTATCTTATAATATTTATATATATTTTTGTATTATAAATATGTATTTCTGTAACAAAAAACAATATATTTTTTACACTCAAAAAATAGCTACTTCTATGGCATTTATTGATAACAAAATTACAACTTTATCATTGATAAAGTGATATAAATACCCTTTATAAACAAAATGAAAAAATCACTGGAATTAATTACGAATTAAATAGATAAAGTAAAGTTATGAAAATAAAATTGGGGAATTTTTTTAAAAACAAAAACAACTACATTTTTCAAAAATCATGGATAGTATTATTGATACTAATTATTTTTCAGACTAATATTGTAGCGCAAACCTCTAGCGGTAGCAAAGCAAATACTATCATTACGGGGACAATGGCTGGTGATTTGATGAAAGAAATTGGCATTACCGTTGACCGTACTTATATTGATAACTCTAAAAAGAAACATACTTCTAAAATTGAAAATGATTCTTTTCGATTTGAATTTTTCTTGGACGTTCCTCAAAAAATCACTTTAAAATATCTTAGAAACACGGCTGATATTTATATTGAACCAGGCGACCATTTACATATTGATGGAGATGCTAATAGTTTTTACTTCTCTTTCAAATTCTCTGGCAATAGCAGCGCGAACAATGATTTCTTGAGAAATTTTGGTCAGAAATACCAACTTTATCATAGTAGTTTTAAGTATTTTAAATACAAAAAAGGCTTAGTTTGGTATAAGGTACATAGAGATATGGACTCAGAAATGCGTATGAAATCACCAGAAGAATATCGTACTTTTATAGACCAAAGAAGAGATGAAATGACGACTTCGCTTGATGGATACATCAATGGAGAAGAATTATCGGAAGGTTTTAAGCTATTTATGTGGTCAGAAATTAATTATTATTGGGGCTATCATTTACTAACTTATGGCTATGCTTTCGGTTTTTATCATAAAATTGATTTTCAAGACTTTTTTGGCTTCATGTATGAACTTCCATTGCAACATGACCGCGGGCTTGGCAGTCAATTTTATCGAGATTTCGTAATCGGTGCTGTGAATTATTATTGTGAAGGGCCTAAAAAATTGCCTAGTCCTGATGATAAAATAGAAGAACAATTAACCAAACAATTCAAGTATGGTGAAGAAAAATTGGAAGGAAAGGTGAAAGCTTTTTTCTTATCTGAAATCATTCGTCAAGCATTCGCGAAACAGGCGATTAAAGATATGCAAGAGATTTATAATAATTTTTTAGAGACAAATCCTCATAAAGAGTTTAATCGAAAAATCAACTAAACTGCCTTAATAACTCACGTTACGCAAAAGTGCTTTTGTTTGGTGTATGGAAACCACCGAGGTTTCCATACACCAAACAAAAGGCTATATTACAAAATCTTGCGTAACGTGAGTTAATAAGTACATAAGCAAAAATAATCCCGTACTTAAGTTTTCATTTTTTTAGAAAAGCCTTCACACTGATATATCGTGTGAAGGCTTTTCCGTTTTACTTGACGGACTACTTAGACTAATCCACATCTAAAATTATTAGATTAGGGAGTAGAAAAAGTAAAAACTTACTTCTCCGCACGTACTTAAAAACTCTCGTAATTCATTTTGATATAAAAAAAAATAATAATTTAAGGCACTTTACGTAACCTTACTGCATTTCTTACGAAAAATAAATAGGGTATTATATATATAATAATACTAATTTGTAAAACAAATTACAGTACCTTACAAAATAAAGCATTAGGTATATCTATTTTCATTAAAAATTACACATTTTTATATATTAAAAAATACATATATTAGAGGATAGTTATATTCTAATACTTTTTTTAAAATGCTTAGTGAAGAAAAATAAATAAGTTGCACCATTATACAACTTTATTTTTTTATTTAAAAGTGCTTAAAAAATTAAGCATAGCACCGCTACGGTTCATTTTTTAAGTGCTTTTAAATAGAACAAAGAAAAAGTAGAATGGTGCTAGTTATTTATTTTTCTTCACTTATATAATTCTCAAAAGCTATATTTATTACATCATCTTAATAAGACACCGTTTACATGAAAGTTCGTATTACGCTATTTTTAATGCTTTTAGGTATATTGATTTTACCCAGTTGCCTACCAGAGTTTAATCTTGAAGGAGAAGATTTAGAAGATTGGGAACCAAATTTTGCGATTCCGCTACTAAATACAAACCTAACACTACAAGATGCTTTAGACAACTTTGAAACAGGAGGTCTAGTTACTACCAATTCCGACAATCTAATTAGTGTCGTTTATAGAGGCAGTCGTTTTTCTATATTTGGTGGTAGTTTCTTTAATCTTCCAGATTTTCAAGTTCCTTTTTTGGATACAATTCAGGATATTCCTGTTCCTTTGCCTTCGCCTACCGAATTTAAGAATATTACACTAAAAAGTGGTGTTTACACTTATGGAGCAACGTCTTTAGAAACGCAAACGCTTAACGTAACCGTTACTATTCCAGATTTGACTTCTTCAGGCTCGGCTTTCGTTCGTCAATATTTAATTCCTGCTTCCGATGGTGTTACGCCAGTTCAATTTACGGATACTATTAGTTTAGCCGAATTCAATTTGAGTTTTGAGGGAGGTGACTTTCGAGTGGAATATAGTGCAACCAGAGCAGATGGTCAAAGTGTACTTCTCCCTAATAGTTATTTTGAGATGTACGATTTGGAGTATTCGTATATTGATGGATACTTTGGCAATCAAACAATTGGACTTCCAGCAGGTAGTAATACAATAGATTTATTCAAAAATTGGCAACAAGGCAACATTGTTTTTGAAGAGCCAAAGTTCACTTTCAACTTTAGAAATTCCTATGGTTGCCCGATTCGAGTCAATGTTGATTCTTTGAGTGTAGCTACCAACTTTAACGGTACGGTCGAGCTACAAAGCCCTAATATCGACAATGGAATTGACTTAAATTTCCCTTCTTTAGCCCAAATTGGTGGTATTTCTACGACTTCCCTTACCTTGAATGCGGGTAATTCTAATATCAACGACTTGCTGAGTAATATTCCTTTTGAATTTTATTATGACTTAGAAGGTGCTGTCAATCCAGATGGAAATCCTGCTATCCAAAACTTCTTAACGGATTCTAGTAAGCTAGAAGTTGATGTTGACATGGAACTTCCTATGTATGCTAGTATTGGAGAATTTACTTTAAAAGATACATTTGAATTTGATTTTAGTGAATATCAAGATTTAGAAAGAATTACTTTCAAATTGATTACTGATAATGGTTTTCCATTCGATGTAGGCATGCAGGTTTATTTTTTAAATGACCAAAACGAAATGCTAGACTCATTATTCACAACAAATGTTCCTGTATTAGGTGCTGCAACAATAGATGGAGCTGGTGATGTAACTAGTTCTGTGGAAACGACAATCGAAGAAACTTTTGATAATATGCGTTTCTCAAATCTGACTGCCAATAGTAAAAGGATCGTATTAATCGGTTCGCTTCAGACAGCCGATGGAGGCACAACGCCCGTAAAAATCTATTCTGACCACAATGTTTCTATTAAGTTAGGTGCGTTAGGAGGGATTTGATGCACTCTTTTATTTTGCTTTAGCATTTTATCAAAATCAAATTAAAAAACATTCAAAATATTGATGCCCTAAAAAGCATCAACCTCTTTGAATTCTATTAATATTCATTATGAAAAAAATATTATTTATTATATCTCTTATCAGTTTTAGTTATGCTACTTATGCTCAGCAAGAGTATAGCATGCATTTTCTGAGAGACGTTTGGAATTCTAATTATACCAATCCAGGGTTTGCTCCGCGCCAAACTTTCTTTATTGGAGGTACTTCTGTCGGTGCTAGTTTATCATTAAAAGGCTTGGGCGGCGTTCAACTCTTTACAGAAGAAGCTAATGGAAGTTACACGCCTAATCTCAAAAGCATCATTGACAATGTAGATGATGATGTTAGATTACGTGCTAGTTCATCTTTAGAGTTATTGAGTTTTGGCTTTAAAGTCAAAAAATTATTCTTTAGTTTTAATGCAACGACCAAAGTAAACGCTCAAGTAACGCTTCCTCAAAATATCTTTGAATTAGGATATTACGGAAATGAACGCTTTATTGGGCAAACCGTTGATATTGGTCCAGGATTAAGCATTGAAGCTTATCAAGAACTAGGTTTTGGAGTTAATTATAGTTTCAATAGAAAACTTTCGGCAGGAGTAAGAGCTAAACGTTTGATTGGTATTGCGAGTGCTTTTACATCAGAAGACGAGTTCAACCTAACGACAGGAGATGAATATTATGCCATTCAAGCACAAACCAACTATGTTGCTAATATCAGTTCTCCTTTCTTGAATATTGTCGCACCTACTGATGGAAGAGTCGAAAGTACAGAGGCCGAATTTAATCAAGATGCCGTTGATGCATTAGTTCAGGATTATCAACTTCCTAAAGGTAACTCTGGATGGGGTTTTGATATAGGTGCTTCATTTAACCTAAAAGACCGAATAGAATTAAGTGCTAGTGTTTTGGATTTAGGCTTTATTAATTACTCCAATGGCGTATCTGGGTTAAAATCAAGTGGTACTTTTAACTTTGATGGACTAGAACTTCAACAAGCCGTGCAAGGTAATAGTGTTTCTTTTGGTTCTGTTTATGACAGTCTCCGAAATCTATTGGTTGTTGAAGAAGTAGGAGGTTCTACTTTTCGCAAGCCACTTGCACCAAAAGTATATTTAAGTGCTTTAGCTAGATTGGGCTACTGGGAAGTTGGAGGAATGTGGTATAATGAATTTACTTCCGATGGTTTAGTATCAAGTATTGGGCTTAGTGGTAGATATGTTCAAGATGGAAAATTTAGCTTAGGTGCTGTTTTCGCTTACCATGATAATCGTTTTGACAACTTAGGTGTAAACGGAACGATGCGTTTAGGGCCTTTACAACTTCACCTTATGGTGGATAATATTCTAGTTTTGGTTAGACCAGAGTATTTTGAATATACTAATATTCGTGTTGGTGCAAATATAGTATTCGGAAGCAAAAAAATGCGTAAATTCAGAAAAGGAAGAATGGATGCTCCTGCGCCTCCTCCAGTAGAAGAAAGTGAAGGAGAAGATAATGAACAAACTCAGTAGTTTCAGTAGTTTTGACTTCTTTTTAAGAAAAAACGCTGCTACAACTGAATAGCAGCGTTTTTTTATTAAAAAAGCCTAAACAGAAAAAGCTGCTTAGGCTGAAAAAAAATTGCTTGCGATATAATTTTGGACTCTTTCTATAATTACCTTGACCATAAATCTCGTTCAAAATCAAATAACGAGTCTTCTATTTTTTTAGACTCTAAGACTATATCCATTCCTGACTTATAATCTTGAATTCTTCTATCATATACATTGCTCTCTTTAGAAATGTAACTCGAAAAATAACGCATTTCAAATACATCCTCCCAGCTCATCGGGTTCGCATCATTAAAAGGATTTATTACTTCTTCATTACCCAATACTTGACGCAATTCGGGAAAGTACGCCCAGAATAAAGGCTGTTCATAACGAAAATTATCCTGTTCATCATATACTTCCTTCAAAGGTGCAATACCCAAAATACGCACTTTCATTGTCGCGCTTTCTTCATCAAAATACCAAACCTCTTTTACTCGAAATCGTTTAATATCATTCCAATTCAACTCATTAGTCACCACCTCCAGCGTTTCTTTGAATGTAACAGGATCTACCACAACAATTGTATCTGAGTAAGAACCTATACTCCCCGCTTCTACTTTTGAAAATGGCGTTTTGAATTGGTCATCCATTGCGCTATATACTGTAATATCACCTTCTTTAGCTGCATCAAGCATTATTTTTACAAACGGTGCATTCGGATATACAAAGTGTTTGTTAATTTTTTCTCGGACATCAATCACTCTCCAAATCCTTTTTTCCCAAAACACATCCGCCTCTCTTACATGGTCATACTTTAAGACTTGCTTCGTTTTTACATTTTCTTTTTTATAAAAACCATCTAAAGGCGTATCAATTGTTTTTTGCCCCAAAACCGCCATACTACAAAAACATACTATCAATAAACTAAATCCTATTTTCATTATATTATTATTTTTCATCTTTAAATTTTTTTTATTTTTTTTAAAAATAGCAATGCCCTTTTCATGTATCATTCGATACATCAATCCAATATTTGAAAAGTGTTATTTTCTTGAAAAAGATTATAGGCTAGCCTAAAAAGGTTTAATTAACATATTGACTTGTAGCTACTTAATCATTTTGTTAATTACATATTCATAATGAAAAGAATAAAAAAAGATACAGTTTAATTTTATTTTTTTATAAAAAAATCTGATTGTAACGGCTTGTAATGATAACTATAATTAGAAAAGGTAACGTACCTAAAGGCACTTTTAAACTAAAAAAATATCAATTTCTACAAACAGTGCCGCAACTCTGCTTCCATATAATAGGTTTCATTAGCAGCAGAGCTGCGGCACTGTTTGTAGAAATTCGTTCATACTACTGTACATTTTAGATTTAACCTCCCTTAATCCCTCCGAAGGAGGGAAATGTAAGCGTGGTTTCCC
>CAKZLT010000689.1 GCA_937127195.1 uncultured Saprospiraceae bacterium | reverse complement strand
TATTTCCAACGCCAATAAATAAACTATCAGTAGAAAGACTGGCTTGTAATTCATCATGAAAATCTAAGGTCAAACGATGAACACTATCGCAGCCCGTCGAAGCTGTAAAAGATTGAAAATATTCACCTGCTTGAGTGTAAATAGTGCCATTCCAGTCTAAGACTTCACCAAAGCAAAGTGTTGTTTGGCTATTGGTTAAAAGGTTATTAGCAACGACCAAATCGACACAAACGACGCTATCACAACCATTCAATTTACTGAAAGTATAACAGTAGTTTCCTGTTTGATTATAAGAAGAATCTCCCAATTCGTAAGTTTCGCCAGCGCAAATAATTTCTTCTAATGCTAAGTAACTACTATCTAGCACAGTTAAATTCAAAGTCAAAGCACTATCACATCCTTGCCATGATTGAATTGTAAAGCGATAAGTTCCTGATGTATTGATAGTTGAATCATTGTATGTCAAGCTTTCACCGAAGCAAATAGTTTGATTTTCGGTAGTAGGAGCAGGCGAAGGAACAACGTAAACGGTTGCTTCATCACTTGTTTGACAACCATTATTGTCCGTAACTACGAGCGTATAAGTCGTCGTTTGACTAGGAAAAACCGTCGGATTAGCCACAAAAGGATTACTCAAAGAACCAAAAGGTGACCACGAATAACTATAATTTGGATTAGCAATAGCATTCAATTGAGTGAACGCAGCATTATCACAAATAGAAACGTCCAAACCAGCAGCAGCACTAGGCAATGTATCTACTCGAACAAAAGTACTATCACTGAACGCACAACCTGAATTATCCAAAGCACTCAAGTAATACCATTGGCTATTAGTTGGTGTGACCATCGTGATATTTTGGTTAGGTGAAGTGACATTTTGACCAGCCCATAAGTAACTACTTGCGCCACTTGAAGCTAATTGAGTAGAATCCCCAATACAAAGACTTAGACTATCGTCGGCAGCCGTTACAATTGGATTGATACCAACGGAATAGTTATAATTAGTTGCGCAACCTGTCGGAGAATTCGAAGTTTGGACAAAGCTGTAATAAGAAATTGAATTGGTGTTATTTGTAATATTAATTGTGGTCATTGGGCAATTGCCACAACTGACTTGGTTACTTTGCCACGAATATTGATAGCCAGATTGTCCAGTTACACCAATCGAAATATCATCACCCGAACACGCAGAGACCAAAGGTTGATTATATTGTGTGCTGTTATTTGACATTGCTTGATCGCCACTACAAAGGCAATTCCCGACCGAGTCAATAACCGCAATGATATTACAATACCAGCCAGCAGGTGTATTGAAACCTAAGTCATTGACTGATAAGTTAGCGGTTCCGCCAGCAGGAATATTTAAGGGTTTTGTTTGTGTAAAAAGTAAATTATCGGCTGCGGTTGCGATTCCATCACCGTCGGTATCATAATAATAAGTAATCACGATTGGAGAACTAGCAGTAATTGCAGCACCATTATTTTTAATGGTCATATTACGTCGAACGTAGTCTTGAACGCCTGAAGGTGTTACTACAAATTGCAAATTCGTGATTTGTAACGCGCCTCTATCTATTTTCGTTTGATGTTGTTGAAAGCCCGTTGATACTAATATGTTACAAACAACACCTGAGGAAACACACAATGCATTGGCTGGTGAAACGGTTTGTGCTTGCATTAATAATGACTCACCACAAGCGAAGTTACTATAGTTTTCTCCTTGTATTGAAAAGGAAATAGTCGATCCAGCAGAGACATTATTTAATCCCCATTTTAGAGTAATGATACCATTGTCGGTCGTTATTAAAGGCGAATTATTGGTGGCATTTGTAATAGGAATATATGAATTAGCAACATAATCAATACCAGCAGGAAGCGTCACAAAAACGCTATCATCAGTGCCTGTTGCTCCACCTGCAATCACATCAAATCGCGAAATCACCGCATCTGTACAACCTGCCAAAGTATCCGAAATGATATTGATACTGGTGGTATAAGCAGGATTTGCACCAACAATATTAATCGAATTGGAAGAACGCGTCACAACGTTGGTTGGTTCGTCACACTGATTATTTCCGCGCGCTCGGAACACTAAATAAGAGCCTGCAATGTAATCACAATCTGCAATGACATTAAAGCGAACATTGAACATATTATCAGGATAATTATTAATATTCTTTAAGCCATTTGCGCCAATAACGGTTTGTAATTGTGAAATGTCCCATTCAAATGTGTTCCCAGATATTTGAATAGGGTCAGGAATATTGACAAAAGAACTACCATCAGGATACGAAATTTGAGCCGTTCCGCTGATGATACTCATACCTTGTGGCACAATAACTTCAAGTTTGATGTCTTTAGCTACACCCAATTCAGCATTGAATACCTTTGAAATATGATAAGGAATCGGATTACAAAGACTAAATGTCGTGCTGGAAGGTGTGGTAATCGTCATTTCTAATTCTGGCGTAACGCCTTCTATATTAAAAACAGCCGTTTCTTCATAGCAAGTCGTATCACTCGGATTGGTGTAAACGGAACAATTCCAACCATAATTTAATTGTAAATCATCAATGCCACAACCTGTATTGACTAGGCAAAGTGTAAAATCTCGTGACTCATTTTTGAGTAAATCGCCGTAAGTGAAAATATCATTAACTCCTGTGAGCGGAAGCCCTGTCAGTTGGTCTATGATTTGAAAATTAGAAAAAGCACCCGAAGGCGAAACGGGATTCATATAAAAATTAAATGCCTCATCGGATTGCAAGCTACCAACATTATTAGGCATATTATTAATTGTAAAATCCATGCAAACGGTATCACTCGACGCAGTGATATTGGGTAGAATGGTAAAAAATCCAAGACTCGGCTTCAAGGGTCGCAGACTTGATCCATTGACTTTTGTAATATCAACAATGGAGTCGTTGAGTTCGTAAGAGAGCTGAGATTCTACCTTGAGTGTCATTGGATAGAAGCCCGATAAACTACACGCTCCATCAAAGATATTTTGTATAAAAAAGTAAAACCCTTCATCAAAAACAGTATCTCTAAAAGGAGATAAATCTAAGTGATAAGTATTATCTACAATACTATCCATATCAATACCTCGCTCCAAAAGTAAAATTGGTCCATTCGGAAGTCCAGCATAAGTCATTCGAGTAGTATCGATAGTGAAGTTACTATCAACCTCAATCGTAATATCTTGTAAAGTAGCAAATTCGCGATATTCGAAAGGGAAGAAGTTATTTTCTGCTAAGTAAAATTGAATAGAACTTAAGCCCGAAAAGTCATTGACGACACAAGGACGAATTGCACTTGAGCCCAAACTTACAAAAAAGCGATAACCACTTACGTCAATACTCGCAGTTGTATCACAAATCCATAAATAGTAATTAGGTAAATAAGGATCATTACTTAATCGTAGATTTGGAGTAACGCTGACAGCGACTGGATTGAAGTTGAAAGTTCCGAGTTCGTCAGCAACGTTATGGACGATTTTATAAGTACTCTCTACAAAGATAGAATCGCCTCGTTCCCACCTGAAACTCGCTGGCGCACAAGCCATACTATCCAAATGACTAGCATTTAGATTAATGTAATAAATTAAACTATCACCACTAGAAACGGTATAATATTCCAAATTCGGACAAGTATAAACGGTATTTGTACTAGAATCATGAATTTCTACATAATTAGAAACAACGGGCATTCCTTCTGGCTGAAGCAAAGGTGTTGTTGCCATACTGGTTCTAAAATCAGATTGCCACCACGCATATTGATAACCTGTATCAAATTCGTCCATGATTTTTCCACCAACTCTAGTGCGAATGGTATCGCCAATCATTGCACGATTTTTAATGACTAAAGTCGTGTCTAAAGGTATATTAGGTTCAGGAACACCATCATTGTTCGCATCCGAAATCCCAAAATTAATGCGTTCTATTTCGAGTAAACTTACACTCACACCAACTAGCGTATCTTGACAATCATCAGGGTTACAAGTCATATTGATCGTGATGTTATCACCACAAAACCACATTCCGTTACAGTTTGAAGTATCGCAAGTCGCATCAAAATGTATCTTAGAAGAAATATCAAGGGAATAAGTTCCATCTTTGACAATGCAACTTTCGTCACAATCAAATAAAATAGAAAAATCCATAATGGGTTCACTCGTCGTAAACGGCAAGGTATGTTCTGTGAAAATAGTTCGAGTAACGGTGTCGTAATTGACAGTAAAAGGCAATTGCCCATCCATTATAAAATCATTTGGATCGTTGTCCCAAGTAATGCCACAGGGTAATTGAAAGGTCGTTCTGAAATAACCAGTTTTTTGAGTGACTAGATTTAAAGTATCAATAAACTTATATTGAATATCTTCAAAGTTGAAAGTATCAGGAAAACTAATCGGTTCTGGTGTGGCATCGGATAAAAATCTTTTAATAAAACCAAGAGAGTCCGAGG
>CAKZLT010000688.1 GCA_937127195.1 uncultured Saprospiraceae bacterium | reverse complement strand
AAATGGATGATTTTATGATTTATCATTCATTGGGACAAGCCCCAATGCTGTAATATTTCACCCCTTTGGGGCTTTTTACCTTAACTATACGACTATGGAGTTTCGGATTGGCTGCCGCTATTGGTTGCTAAAACAGCGGTAGCCAACCCGCAACCGACAACTCACAACTGATAACCTATAATTCACAACTTTTTCAAAAAAATTAAACAATTATAATGTACACCAACGACCAACAGCGCGAATATGTAGAACGCACCAAAGAACTCATTGAATTGAAAGCAATGCTTCCTCCAAAGGAATTTGCAGAAGAGGAAATGGCGGAATTGAGACCGCTTATTGTCTTTCACGAATGGCGTTATTATGTCAAGGATGAGCCAATGATAGCCGATTGGGAATATGATAGATTGTATAAAAGATTAGAATTCTTAGAGAAAAATTTCCCAGATTTGATTATTCCAGATTCACCAACACAGCGTGTTTCTAGTGATTTGGTGTCTGATTTGGCGACAGTTCCGCACTTGACTCCGATGCTTTCTTTGGATAATTCTTACAATGCAGAAGATTTAAAAGGTTTTGATGAGCGTATCAAAAAATTGACAGAATCTGAAGCGGAAATTGATTTGGAGTATTGCGCTGAACCCAAATTTGATGGGGGAACAGTGGCTTTGGTATATGAAAATGACCAACTTGTCAGAGGTGCGACTCGTGGAAATGGTGCGCAAGGAGAAGAAATTACACACAATATTCGTGCAATGCGCTCTGTGCCTTTGATGGCAGCATTTTCAAAATACGGCATTCATAAAGTAGAATTACGCGGAGAGGCGTTAATTAGAAAAGATAGATTTTTAAAAATAAACGAACAACGCGAAGAGCTGGGTGAAAGCCTTTTGGCAAATCCACGAAATGCAGCGACAGGCGCATTACGTGTTAAAAATCCTCAAGAGGTTGAAAATCGTTCATTGGAAGCTTTTATTTACCAAGTCGGTTATGCGGTAGATAAGGACGGAAATGATATGATGAAATCGTTGGCGACCCACAATGAATATATTGCGATGTTGGGTGATTTAGGATTCAAAACGCCAGCTTTGGATAAGGGCGAACGCAAAGTTTGTAAAAATATCGAAGAAGTCGCTGAATTTGTTATCAATTGGGAAAACATCCGAGAAGATTATGAATATGAGATTGACGGTATGGTCGTCAAACTTAATAACTTGGATTTGCAAGAAAAATGTGGCTACACTTCTCATCATCCGCGTTGGGCAATTGCATTCAAATTCAAAGCAAAACAAGCGACAAGTAAACTGATTAATATAGAATATCAAGTCGGAAAGACAGGTTCTGTAACACCTGTGGCTAAGTTAGAACCTGTTCAATTGGCTGGAGTAACGGTTTCTTCGGTTTCTTTGCATAATGAAGAATTTATTAAGTCAAAGGATTTAAGATTGGGCGATACTGTATTGGTTGAGCGTGCAGGAGATGTAATTCCTTATATTGTTAAGTCAATGGACGAACTCCGTGACGGCAGCGAAATACCTGTGGCGTTTCCAACAACTTGCCCAACTTGTGCAACCAAATTATTCAAACCAGAGAATGAAGCGGCTTGGCGTTGCCCAAATTATAGTTGCGAGGCGCAGGTTTTACAACGAATGATTTTTCATGTCTCGAAGGAAGGAATGGATATTGATGGATTCGGTAAATCTTATGTCGAACGCTTTTATAATGAAGGTTGGCTAAAGACGATTGCAGATATTTATAAGTTGGATTATGAAGCAATTGCCAAATTGGATGGTTTTGGTGAACGTTCGGCAAGTAAGTTGAAAAAATCAATTGACAAAGCGAAGAAAAACCCTTTGCATCGTTTGCTTCAAAGTTTGAGTATTCATCATTTGGGTAAGCGTGCTTCTAGGTTAATTGCACACGAAATTAAGGATGTTTATGAAATTTCGACTTGGGGCGAAGAAGAATTTTTATCTATAAAAGATATTGGCCCAAAAGTCGCTGCAAATGTTGCAGGATTTTTTGAAGATGAACATAATATGTTGCTTATCAAAGAACTGGAAGCCGTCGGAGTGAACGTTTTGCAGCTAGAAGCAGATAAAAAAGAAGAGCCGATTGAAGGTGGCGCACTTTCTGGAAAAACAATTTTATTTACTGGAAAGTTTGAAAATTTGAGTAGAACAGAAGCTAAAAAGTTATCAAAAGCGGCTGGCGCACGAGTATTGAGTGCAGTGAGTTCTAAGTTGAACATTTTGGTAGTAGGAGAAAAGGCAGGTTCTAAACTCAAAAAAGCGGAAGCAATCGAAACGGTTCAAATATTGACTGAAAAAGAATTTTTTGCTATATTAGAAAGTGAAAAAGAAGAAGGTACAGAGTAGTTTTTTCTTTTTGAAAGCCACGAATGCACTAATTTACTGGTGTATTCGTGGCAATATTGTAATCCATTAACATAAATTTTATCCAAATGATTATTCAAATATTCAAAGGTGTTTTTCTATTATTTATAATCAGTATTTTTTCTGCTTGTCAATTCACTTCATCGAAAGAGAAACAAGAACAAAGTGCGAATGAAATAGAAGCATTAGGTAAGCAAGCCTTTAGCTTTCTACAATCATTTGATACACTAGAGATTAAAACGATACAAACGTTAATGCCTAGTTTTGATACTTGTAAAGGATTTTATTTTAAAGAAAGTAAAGACCGTGCTTATTCAATTGAGCATTATGATAAATCAGTTGCTATGACTATTGGATTGATAGAGAATATCCAAACGTTTGATAGTACTATTCATTGGAAGGAAATAGAATTTAGGGATTTCTCTTACATGACTTATTTCCACTTTAATAGCGAACCATTTTTTATGTCAACTGTCAATTCCAGTAGTATTAAAAGTGCTAATTTTATAGCAGGCGTAATTCATCTTAGAAGTAAGAAGCAAAATTATAAAGTAGAAGTTTATTGGAAAAAATTACTGGATAAATGGTATTTAATCAGATTTAGGCAGATGCAGAAGGCGTTTACTTATTAGATTCTTCAATAGAGGCGCGTTCACCGATTTCATTATCATTATCTTTAAAATCTTTGAGTTTAGGTAAGTCTTTCAAATCCTTCATTCCGAAGTAATCCATAAATTTTAAACTTGTACCATAAAGTAGTGGTCGCCCAGGCGCGTCACTTCTACCCATTATGGTCACTAATTCTTTTTCAAGGAGTTTTTGAACCGCGTAATCACAATTAACTCCACGGACTTGCTCCATTTGTACCTTCGTAACAGGTTGCTTATAAGCAATAATAGATAAAGTTTCGAGCGCAGCGCGACTGAGTCGTTTTTTGCTTTTTTGTTTGATATGAATACTAATCAACTCATGGTAATCGCTCTTAGTCAAAAACTGATAACCACCAGCAATGTGTAGTAATTCAAAGAAATAGTCTTCCTTTTTATACTTCTCTTCAATTGCATAAATGTAATCATCAATTTCATAGATAGATAATTCCTCTTGAAATCTCTGATTGATACAGATAATCATCTCTTCGGGCGTGATAGGCTGTTCCGTCGAAAAAATTAATGCTTCTATGTTGAGTTGTATCTTTTTATTCATATCTGAAAACTCTAAGTGAAGAAAAATAAATAACTAGCACCATTCTACTTTTTCTTTGTTCTATTTAAAAGCACTAAAAAAATGA
>CAKZLT010000687.1 GCA_937127195.1 uncultured Saprospiraceae bacterium | reverse complement strand
TTAATTTATTGTTAATCACTTAATTAAACATTATACAATTTAGTGTTGATGCGTATGCGAAACCTCGGTGGTGGCAATTCTTTTTTATAAAAAACTAAGATTCTTTACCTCTTCTTACGCAACTTATAATTTGCCATTCTTGAAGACTTTTGAGCCATTTGCATTTCACCGCGAGAATAGCTTTTCATTTCCTCTAGTTTCTTCTCATAGCTTTTAAGTTCTTCTAATTGTTTGCTCAACTCGGCAGAATCAGGGTACATTTTTAAGCTATTTTCTATCATTAAAATCGCTTTTGTTACCAGCTTTTTGGCTGCTTCAAATTCTCTTTTGTCAGCTAACAACATTGCTTGATCATAGGATGCATTTGCTTCAAAAAGCGTAATATTTTGATATGTTAAAGCGTGAATTGATTGCTCAACCGCAGATTTATCCGAAGTAGGCTTTAGCATTAAAGTCTCAGAAATATGGACTTTATCCAATGTTTCTGCCACATCATCATAAGATAAATCCATTTTTAACTTCAACGGTTCATCTATTTTTCGTTGGATTTCAAATTTTAATAAAATGGCTTTCTGTTCTTCTGAAAATATATCGTTAAAATTCACATCTACCGAAGCTTCGTTAATCATAGCAGGATAGCCAAAAACTTTCGTGCATTTCAAATACGAACTTGGAAAATCAATTTTCAACTTTGCATTCTGCGCAACAACCGAAAGTAAACCTTCCAACTCTTTTGCAAAAATCTCTGGAATACGGTCAGGCATATCAATAAAATAATAATTCGCACCACCATACTCTGCTAGGTTAGTCATCAATAACTCATTAAAGCCTGAGCCAACACCAAAAGTCGATAAGCCAATACTTTGCTCACGAAAGCGTTTTTGGGCAATTGAGCGCAGTTTTTCGGGGTCGGTGATGCCTTCATTTGCTAAGCCATCCGAAAGTAATAATACCCGATTTACATATTTATCCGACTTTGAACGTCCAACCTGTGTATAACCTTCTAGCATTCCGCCACTCAGGTTTGTCATTCCGCCAGCCTTAATTGCGGCGACTTTTTTATGCAATCGTTTCTTGTCAGTCACCGCCTTTGATTTACTAACGACATCTACCTTATTGTCATATTGAACAATTGACAGGTAATCATCACTATTCAAATTATCAATCACAAAGTCAGTTGCTTTTTTAACATAAGCTAGTTTTTCACCAGACATTGAGCCGCTTCTATCAATAACAACAGCAATGTTTAAAGGTACTCTATCGGTTTCTTTTTCTACTAGCGCGGCTTTCAAATCTACATATACATAGAGTTCTTTCTTTTCGCTATTAGTCAAATACAAAGGGTTATCTAAATAGGTTTTAAAGTCTATAACTTTCATATTATTGTTTTTAATTTTTATAAAAAAAGTTGGAATAAGTGTTTGGGAAAGAAATAAAAACACTTCAAATGGTGAGCTATCTTGAAAGGAGATTTTAGGAGAGTTCACACTTATATACTAACCATAATTAATATAGAAAAAGTTCCTTGAAGGAAAGAAAAAAGCCTAAGTAATTCCCAAAAAATTGCTTAGGCTTTTCATTGATACCAACTGAAATCTAATCCTTATAAAACATCCATTTTCCCAATTCCTTCAAACTTACCTTCTTACCATACATCAAAATTCCGACTCGATAAATACGTCCAGAAAGCCAGACAAAGAAAATCGAAGTAGCCAAAAGTACAATCATCGATAAACCTAATTCCCACCATGCAGGTTCAAATGGAATCCGTGCAGGCATCACGATTGGCGAGAAAAGCGGAAATATTGACGACCAAGTCGCCAAGGTACTATTCGGATTATTGATAACCGCAAACATGATATAAATTGCCAAAATAATCGGAATAGTAATCGGTAAAGTCAACGACTGACCTTCGCCTAAGTCATCGCCCATAGCCGAACCAACTGCCGCAAACAAAGAAGCATACAAGAAGTAACCACCCAAGAAATAAAAGATAAAACTAAAGAAAATTAATCCCCAATTTTGTTCGCTCACCAACTCCATTACTTCGTAAACTTTGGCTTGCATATCATCCATATCAGTTGCACTCGGTGCATTTGCCATGTCGATTTGACTCGGGTCAATCTCAGGCATAAAGAATTGAGCAACAAATAATAGCCCTGTTCCCAAAATACCCCAAATCAAAAACTGAGTCAATCCAACACCACCAACGCCAATGATTTTTCCAAGCATCAGTTCAAAAGGTTTCACTGAAGAAATCATCACTTCCACAATGCGCGTCATTTTTTCTTCCATTACCGAACGCATCACCATCATTCCGTACACAAAAAGCACGATATAAACCATAAAGCCCATAATTGTCCCCAATATTGTTGCAATTGCTGCGCTATTTTTGGTTTCTTTTTCTTCAAGTTCACCCGCTTCATTGATAGAAAGGTTCGTTTCATCCAGCGCGACATTCGTATTTTCGATATTTGCTAAATCCTTTTCATTAATATTCAGCGCCTTAATTTTGTAGCGTCGCAGTTGTTTAGCAATTTTTCCTTCTATATTTTCCTTAATCACCAATGACAGTTGCTGCTCCGAAAAATATTGAACATGCCAATCATTATTCATATTCGAGACTGGCGGAATATATAATACACCATCAAAGTCCGATTCTTTATAGTTATTTTTGAGCGTATCAAGGTGCTCTTTTTTATTAACAAAAACCGTTTTACTACCCTGTGAAGGTAACACGACCTTGATGTCAGAGTCGTTTTTTACAGCAATTCGTGTCTTGTCACCTTGGTAAGCAAAGATAAATCCAACGATGACAATAAACGCAACCATGATAATTGGCGTTAGAATTGTCATCAAAATAAACGAGCGTTTTTTTACTCTCGTCAAATATTCACGTTGTATAATGAGCCAAAGATTATTCATTTTCTATTTTTTTAAAGAAGAGAAGAGAATTAGAGACCGCCCTTTGGGCTTAGAGAAAAGAGACACCTTTATAGCGTCCTTTTACTTTATCATCACTTTTTTTATAAAAAACACCACCAATAAAGGCAATTATTAATTGTTAATTTCTAATTATTAATTAATTGCTCCCCACCTGTTTAATAAATATTTCATTCAAACTTGGTAGAATTTCTTGAAACAACCGAATATGTGTTCCTGATTGAAGCATCTGACTCAACAGCAAATTCGAGTCTCGTTCATTATCTATTTTAACAATAATTGCCTCTTCTTCTTGTTTGATTAATCCATCTCCGATATTGATATTTGAAGGTAGCTCTCCATCATATTCGATACGATAAAGATGTTCTTTGAATTGATTTTTAACATCTTTTACATTCCCTTCCAAGACATTTTTACCCTGATTAATCAATACAATGCGTTCGCAAATCTCCTCGACTTGCTCCATTCGGTGCGTCGAAAAAATAATACTTGCGCCTTTTTTTCGCAATTCGCGGATTTCGTCTTTGATTAAGTTCGTATTGATAGGGTCGAGTCCAGAAAATGGCTCATCAAGGATAAGTAATTTGGGTTGATGCACGACTGTGGCAATAAATTGGATTTTTTGCTGCATTCCTTTCGACAGCTCTTCAACTTTTTTCTTTTGCCAATCTTGGATTTCAAATTTTTCTAACCAGTAATCTATTTGAGTTTTGGCTTCTTTTTTACTCAGTCCTTTGAGTCGAGCGAGGTAAGTGAGATGTTCGCCCACTTTCATTTTTTTGTATAAGCCGCGTTCTTCGGGCATATAACCGATCTGTGTCGGATGCGAGCCATTAAGTTGGTCGCCATTCAGATATATAACGCCACTATCTGCCCTCGTAATCGTCGTGATAATCCGAATCAAAGACGTTTTACCAGCACCATTTGGTCCTAACAAACCAAATATACTGCCTTCTGGTACACTAAAACTTACTTCATCAACTGCGACGTGATTTTGGTAAGTTTTACGGACTTTCTCTAGTTGTAATACGTTCATTATTGCTTCATTTTTTATAAAACGAATATGCAACAAATATTAATGAAGTGTTAATTTAATTCGACTAAGGCTGGTTTTTATTATAAGTTTAAACGTTGGAGAATACAGAGAGTTTGACGTTTTTCATGTTTTTGGCTATTGAAAGGTGGCTTTTTTATCTCTGTTCGTACCTAGATTCATCAACCCGACGCAGCGAGCAGATGGTTGTTTCAAATAAAATTGCATAAGTAAGCGCGCAAACAAGAGACTTAAACGCAAAATGAGTGTATGAACTTAATCATACACTCACTTCACTAAACTTTTATTATTAAACTATATTTTCGTAATTATTTCAAGTCTTAAACATCAAGCCTAATTCAGATATGTAATAATAATACTTTAAACTTGATACGATATGTAAGAAAGACTTTTTAAAATTTAAAACATTCTAAAGGAAGTCTTATACTCAAAATAAATATTAATTATATCACTTTTGATAAAATCAAATACTACTTAATATAGTCTAATCTTGAAAAAGAAATCTAAAATTTCCTTTTTAGGCAATACAGAGATTTATTCATACACGCTATAATTTTTATGTTCGACTATCAAATATCTGGGTTCAATATCTCTAGACTTCTTAAACTTATAAAGTTTTGTCTAAATAATATGTGTCAACAAATGCACGCTCATAAATTCATTTTATTAGAATGCTATTAACTATTGACCATTTTTTGCAAGACCATGAATTATTTAAAACTCCGTTTATACTTGCACCCCAAACTATTTGGCAAATTTATCATTTGCTATTTCTACAATAAAACTAATTTTAAATTACTCAAAATTAAAAAATGAATAAACACTTACTTCTGAATAATTTATAAAATTTAAGTAGAACAATAATTAAATTAATATGAATTTTTTTAACTGCAAGTTATAAAGACAATTGTTGAACAGAATGGTTAATAATAATTATAAAACATCACTTTGACATTTTACGCACCCGCCATTACTCCTTGTAACTAGTCAAATGCTGATATATGAAATTTCTTTTTGAGTTCAACGCTTTAAAACTTGTACGCTTTGTTTCTTAAAACTAAATCAAGTAATTAAAAATAATACTGAACGGAATGGTTAATAATAATTATAAAACATCACTTTGACATTTTATGCATCCGCTATTACTCCTTGTAACTAGTCAAATGCTTCTATGAAAATTTCTTTTTGAGTTCAATACATTATAACTCTTTAATACTTATATCTATTATTTTAAGAAAAAATCAAGTTGAAAAGATAAATACTAAACTGGTTTGATAAATAAGAATAAAATATCTATCGATACTTTATGTATCTGCCATTACTCCTTGTAACTAGTCAAATACTAATATGTTAATTTTTTTTAGTTTAATATTTCAAATTCCTTCAAACTTGTATGCCTTTTCTAAAATTTGATACCTTAATATTTTGGTGGATCCATCTGAGATGATTTTATTTTTGTTAAAAATACAATCCTAAAATGTATTTCTTTAAGTTTTGACAAAATCACTCTTTGCCAAATATGCAATTGTTTATTTATTGTTTTATAGAATTAACTAATTGTTTATTATGAATACAATTTATGTTTATATTTTGAAAAAGTCAATAGCTAACGTAATATTTTTTCAATAAAAAACATATTATTTTTTTTACACACTGACTCTTTAGCCTTGTTTAGTTTATCATTTGGGAGGTCACTTCTGATTTATCTCAGCTTCATTCAATTTAATATTTAGCAAAATCATATTAAATATCTCTTCTTTTAGCTTTGAACTATCTTGAATATAATACTCTTTTTTACCATTATTAAAAATACTTGAAATTAGTTCAATATCATAATTTTGAAAATGTTATTTTTGTACATAAATTCAACAATAATATTTTTATGAAAGAGCAATTCCATAATAGTTCAATATTATCTAAAGAAAAATTAAAGCAATTAACTCAACGAAATGATAAACCTGCATTTCTGAAGTTTACACTTATGTTTATTACTGCTATAGCGATGAATGTTTTAGTTATCACTACTTGGAACAGTTCATGGTTTTATTTGATTTTGGCACAATTAGGATATGCTATTATATGTTGTAGTTTGTTTGCAGCATTACATGAGACAGGGCATGGAACAGCTTTTAAATCCAAGAAATTGAATCGAATTAGTTCATTTATAGCAGGTTTATTTCATGTTTATACGCCAAGTATGTTTCGAGCATTACATTTTACACATCATCGATATACACACATTCCTGGTAAAGACCCAGAAATTTCATTAGGTGGTCGTCCTGTTCCTTCTGTCATCTCAAATTTTGGAATGTATTTGAGTTGGTTAAGCGGTATTCCTTTATTAGGATTTAAGTTGTTTATGGTAGTTTGCGGGGCTTTCGGAATGCCTAAATTTTTAATTAGTCAATTTTTTCCTTTTGTTCGGGCAACTCAAAGAAGAAGTATTTTTATTGAGTCTATTTTCTTTTTAAGCGTATATGTTTTTGTATTTTATTATGCTTTTATGATAGATGAACGTTTTTTTGGAATTATCCTTGGACAAGTTGTAGGACATTGTTTATTAGCCTTTTATGTCAGCATGGAACACAATGGCTTGAGTCATGAAGGCGATATTTTTGATAAAACACGAAGTATGAAAGTTCCTAAAATTGTCAGAATTGTCATGTGGAATATGCCTTATCATGCAGAACATCATGCTTATCCTGCTGTACCTTTTCATGCCTTGCCTGATTTGCACAAAGCTATTCAACCAGAAATTACACATCAAAATCAAAATCATTTAAATTTTCATACTACGAATTTTTCAAGATTGTTTAAAGGAAAAAAGAAGTCCTCCTAAAGTTCAGTACTCTGAATATTTTTATCAAAACACGGTTGAATATTCCCCCTGCTCGTGCCTACAAAGACTATTTTTCATCATAAACTATAAAAAAAAATACTTTTTTTTAAAATTCAAGCGTCAGACGCCTTAAAGGGGTTCGACGCTTAACGAATCCAAAAAAATCACTCATTAATCAACTCCATTACCGCTTCCAAAACGCCATCAATCAACTCAGTTTCCGTATTTTCTGTGATTTCAAAGTCACCAATTGCTTTTTTATCTTTCAATAACTTAGCCTTCAAAACTAGCATTCCATCCGAATTTTTATGATAACGTCCTTTAATAGAATACGCCTTGGGGTATTTTTTTACATTTAAAAATAAAATACTAGCATCCGAATCGTCGCTAATCGTCTTAAAAGTCTCATCCAGCGCGTCACTCAAATCTATCAAATCTTCGTAATCCTTTTCATGTTGAAAGTTGCTTTTTATAAAAAGTGGCTTCACTTCTTCCAAAGGTATTTTATATCGAACGCTATCCGTGATTTGACCAATATCAAAACTATTTGTACCAGTTGGAGTAGCCACTACGGGACGCTGAACGCCACCAATTACGGCAGCCAATTCGGGTACTTTATCTGCCGCATATTGAAATAATTGCATCACATCCACAAATTCATTCTCGCGAAGCGCACCACCTCGAATACCCGAAAGTAAACTATAAGTCAACAATCCTTGACCAAATTGCGACGCTTCATAACTCACTTTATTCGCCGCACTTCCTGCCAAAATGAATACACCAGCACGGTCTTTCATTCTGTCCAAAGCGCGTTTTTGGCTCGAAGAAAGGCTTCGTGATTGCGATAACATATTCTGAACTAAGCTACCAGACGAACAAGCATCAAGCATCATAATTTGCTTTTGGGCAGCAATATTTTTGAGTTGTGCTGTAAATTCTTCACTCGAAATCGTGTAATTCGTTCTGATATTATCATCGCCCAATTCTTCAGAAGCGATTGATTTTGTCAAATAGTAGAACTGACTATTCGGAGAACCATAATTCACACCATGCCCCGAAAGGTATAATACAAACACATCTTCTGCCTTCGCTTCTTGAGCAATGACTTCAAAAGCCGCTTTGATATTTTCTTTAGAAGGCTGTTTTTCTTTGGATTGCGACGTATTCAATAATTCTACTTTCGTGTTTGCTGCGCCAAAAAGCGATTGTCCTGCCAATTCTAAAGCATTTGCAATATCTGCCGCGTCTTTATCCGCAAAACTCAAATCTAATGCTTCACCACGATAATCTGACGTTCCGATAATCAACGCATAAAAAGTCGGTTTATGTCTTTTTTTGAGTATTAACGGTTTATTCGTAGCGGTGTTTGTCCCTCTTGCGTTGATTTTGTTTTTGTAGTTTTTAGTTAAAAAACCGCTGTGTAACCAGCCTTTTTCATTGTAAACTTGAAGGCTAATTTGGTTCGTCGTATCGTTGAGCAGATATTTTCGATAAGGATTGAGGTTAATCTCTAAGTTAGTCAATCGCTCGGGGTTCGCATCCGCGATGATTTCTTTTTTATTAATAAAAATGCTGACTTTTCCGATTCCGCCATTTCGTGGCAAAAGCTCCAAATTTGCAATAAAATTATCCGAAAGTGTCCATTTCGTTTTTGGAAATAACTCTACCGAACCAAACGCCGCAGGATTGCGCAAAGGTTCTTCATTATAACCTAATAGCTTTTGTAAAAGGTCAGGTTCGTAATAACGTTCTTTGAGTTGGTCAAGTGGCAACGCTTCATTAAAATGCGCGTAATGCAGCCAATTCATACCATTGGCAGACGCATCAAAAAGCCCATCAGGTGTAACGATTGCCCAATTTTTGTTACCCAAAGTGTAGCAAGTCGCGAGTAGTTTATTATTCTTAAAATTATACAATCGAATCGCATTATCTCCATCCGCTGACGCCAAAAACTGTTGGTCATCGCTCCATTGAAAGTCATTGATTCCGCTTTCGTTTTCTATAGAAAAGCCTTTCTTTTCTTCTTTTTTATTTTTAAAAAAATCAGATTGAATCGAAATCAAGCCATTGGTTAAAGTTTTATTTTTTTGAAGTGTTACAATATTTTCACCCAACATTTTAAAAGAAGGTTTTACCGTTTCCGAAAAATTCTTACGAAAATCAATCTTATGAAAATCATCCCAACTCCAAACATCACCATTATCAAAAGTTGCAAAAACGGTCTTTCCATCTTCCGAAAAAGTCAAGTCATAAACGGTGCTTTTATCATTTTGAATCGTATAAATGGTATCGCCCGTCGTAGCATTCCAAGCCACAATTAAACCTTTCGAGTCTCCAGAAACTATCTTGTTACCATCTGTTGCCACAGCATAAATATAGGCATTATGCATCTTCAAATCATGGATAATCGAAGCCGAATCCATTGACCAGACCTTGAGCGTTTTGTCTTTACTAACACTCACTATTCGGTCTTCTCCCAGAAAATCTACCTCCATTAAGCCTTTAGAATGTCCTTTATAAACCTGTTGAATGGCTCGTTTTTCGACATCTATCAAATGAAATTGCTTTCCTGTTCCGCTACACAATAGCCATTTTCCGTCCTTGCTGAGTTTCAGTTTATTGATTTCGTAACCGACAGGAATGGTCTCATAATTGGTTTCGCCCCAAAACTGAATGGCTTTTTCGCCACCACCAGCAATGATATTTCTACCATTCTTTTGAAAAGTAATCGCATTAATATTACTCGTATAAACATTTCCAACAAAGCCCTTATAAGTATTTTTAGGTTCAAAATTAGTAATATTAGCTGTTTTTAGGGTTGGACCTTGATTGTAATACAATTCGTTGTTTTCTATTTTTAAACAATAAAAACGTGGTAATGAAAACGAAACAGTTTTGGTTTCAAAAGTAATTACATTCAGTTTTTCGAGTTGAAATTTTTTATTAATGAGTAAAACTTCATTGGTCGCTGTCCAGAATGTTTGACGACAAAACGTATTAATCTTTTTGGCAGCGTTTAAGGTTGTTTTTTTTATTTTAAAAATAGAAACAACACTATCTTGTGCAACCGTCAAGAGTTTTTGATTGTCAGGGCTCACACTAAAAGCAACTATGTTTTGAGCAAAACTTCCAATTGTTTTCTCCTTTTTTAAATCATAAGCCAAAAATGCGCCTTTTTTAGATTGTGTAAAAAGATAACGTCCTTTTGAAGTCAATTGAATTTTTGTTATTTCACTCTCCCCTACTGCCCAACTTTGAAGTATTTTTTCATTTTTATAATCAAACAAAATCAATGTTCCATCTTCGTAACCAATAACAATTTGTTCTTTAGTTGGGTGCGCTTGTAATTTAATAATGCCTTTATCGAGCGGTGCGGCAATCGTTTGAATTGCATTTTTAGAAAGGTCGATAAGAGTAATTGCGCCACCTGTTGAGGAAGCTAAAACCGTATTTTTATCAAAACTCATCGCCAATTGTATTGGCAAAAAGCCTTTCATTAAACCAGTGTAAGCACGCAGTTCTCTAGCGATTTCCTTTTGCCAAACCTTAACTGTTTTGTCATAACTTGTTGTAATAACCAATTCGTGCTTTTGGCTGACTACTACATCCGTTACAGGCGCAGTATGTCCGCGTTGAATGACGAGTTGAGGCATTTGTGCCAGCGCAAAAACGGAGTAAAAAAGAAAGAAAAGGCTCGTTATTTTTTTCATAAAAAATAATTGAATATCAAAAAGTTATCATCAAAATTCGTCCACTATGAATTAAGACGAAACAAAAGTACGGAAAGGCACTTTGTAGTTAAATGACTTTATTTTTGAAAAAGTGGCTTTTTTATAACCAAATATTATTCGGCTTCGGTAAGTCCTTTTTCTAGCTAGATACCGAAGCCAAATAATCATTTATAAAATAAGTTTTCTTGTCAAATTCCTTTATCGTCATCTCCTAGACCTCAACCTTTCCTAAAAAGTTGATATTCACTAAATAATGTCTTATTTTTGCACCAATTTTAGAAATAAACTATTTTAAAGAAATAATTATTATGGGAGCAGTAGAAGGCTTGAAATATAAAGTTAAGGATATTTCCTTAGCTGAGTTTGGTCGTAAGGAAATCGAATTAGCGGAAGCTGAAATGCCAGGTTTAATGGCATTGCGTGATAAGTACGGTGCATCTAAGCCTTTGAAAGGTTCTAGAATTGCAGGTTGTTTGCACATGACAATTCAAACTGCTGTTTTGATAGAAACATTGGTTGAGTTGGGTGCAGATGTTACTTGGTCTTCTTGTAATATCTTTTCTACTCAAGATCACGCAGCAGCAGCAATTGCAGCGGCTGGTATTCCAGTTTTTGCTTGGAAAGGAATGACTGAAGAGGAATTCACTTGGGCAATTGAGCAAACTTTGTGGTTTGGTGAAGACCGTACGCCATTGAATTTGATTTTGGATGATGGAGGTGACTTGACCAATATGGTTTTGGATAACTATCCTGAAATGGTAGCTGATATCAGAGGATTGAGTGAAGAAACGACAACTGGTGTTCACCGTTTGTATGAGCGTATGCAAAAAGGAACTTTGCCAATGCCTGCTATCAATGTAAATGACTCAGTTACGAAGTCAAAGTTTGATAACAAGTACGGTTGTAAAGAAAGTTGTGTAGATGCAATTCGTCGTGCAACAGATGTAATGATTGCTGGTAAAGTAGCAGTAGTTGCAGGATATGGTGATGTAGGAAAAGGTTCTGCGGCTTCATTGAGAGGTGCAGGAGCAAGAGTAATCGTTACTGAGATTGACCCGATTTGCGCGCTTCAAGCAGCAATGGACGGATTTGAAGTTAAAAAAATGGTTGATGCAGCTCCTAGAGCTAATATTATCGTTACCGCTACTGGTTGTAAAGATATTTTGGCAGCAGAGCACTTCAATGTAATGAGTGATAAAACTATCGTTTGTAATATTGGTCACTTCGATAATGAAATCGACATGGCATGGTTGAATAATACGCATGGTGACTCTAAGGTAGAAATCAAACCTCAAGTTGATAAATATACTATTGACGGTAATGATATTTTGATTTTGGCAGAAGGTCGCTTAGTGAATTTGGGTTGCGCAACTGGTCACCCTTCATTCGTAATGTCTAACTCTTTCACTAATCAAGTTTTGGCTCAATTGGAGCTTTGGGAAAATACTGATAAGTACGAAAACAAGGTTTATACTTTGCCTAAACACTTAGATGAAGAGGTAGCACGTTTGCACTTAGCAAAAATTGGCGTGGAATTGGAGACTCTTTCTAAAGATCAATCTGATTACATTAGTGTTCCTGTTGATGGACCTTACAAGCCTGAGTATTACCGTTACTAGGACTTTTTTAATTAATAGAAAACAAAAGAGTTTCTATTAATCATATAAACAATACAAATTAAACGAGCCATTTACACTTGTCTTCTTCAAGATGAGCGTAGATGGCTTTATTTTTTAATGAAAGAAACAAAAAATAACAAAAGAAAACAGCCGAAGCAAATAAAAGTACAAATACAAACAAACAAACAAATGCAAAAAATCTATTTAATTGTAGTATTCACCCTTCTGTGCCATACTTCTACATTTGCACGATTCGTGCAAGGCTACTTTATAAACCTTACTGATGATACTCTAAAAGTCCAGTTCGATATTCCTATTTCACAAACAAATACTCCTGATATAAGGTCAATTCATTTTGGAGTTCATTTTTTGGATCCTAATGATATAGAAAGAGAACTCAAGCCTCATCAAGCTAAAGAAGTTTGTTTTCAATATAACAATGAAATGACTCGACTTATTTCTCATATTGACCACTTAAATCTTGAAAAAAAGATATTTAAAAAGAAGAAAACTTATGTCTTCTTAAAGTTAGAGGTAGAAGGAAATCTTCGGCTATATTCTTTCTATTATACACAACACGTTAATATGGATTTTTCTTATAAATCCAAATTTATGATTTTTCAAAAAAAACAAGGTTTGCTTTATTTACCCAAACGAATGGGCTTTAGGAAAGCAATGATGAAATATTTGGAAGATTGCCCTAAGGTATATGAACGTCTAAAGCTTAAAATGTATGGAAAGGGCGATGAAATAGAAATAACAGAAGATTACAATGAAAAATGTGTTGGAAGGGCTTAGTTTTTTGTATTAGAAGATTATTACTGGCTATAACTGCATTATAAAACATAGTTATAGCCAGTAATAATTTCAAAAGGTCTTTTTATTTTCCCGTTCACACCAAAAAACGAAACACTCGCATCTCTATCAATATAACTCACTAAGTAATGAGTAAATACTCCAAATTCTAAATTAATTATCACTAACACTTTAAAATTCTACAAAGACTGAATATGGTTTCGCCATGTCCAGAACAATATTTCTTTGTTTTTTTTATAAAAAAAATTAAATCGAAATAGATATGAAAAAAATTGCAATCACCCTCCTTAGTCTCATTTTGATTGGCTCAATTGCTTTTGCAGCATTGCCCAATCAAACCCAGCGATTCATCAAACAACAAGTAAATACCGTATTAGAAGATATTCTTAAAAACCTCCGTGCTTTCAATGAAAGTCTTCCTGAAGACCGTGTTTACGCTCATTTTGATAAAACACTTTACAAACCAGGCGAGACGATTTGGTTCAGTGCTTATATCCGTGAAGGGCAATCATTGAAAGCATCAAATAAATCAGATATTGTCTCTATTCAATTGATTAACCCAAAAGGTGCAATCGAAAAAGAATATAAAATCATTGCTCAAGATGGTATTGCAAAAGGCGATTTTAAGATTGATGAAAATGCCGTAGGAGGTATTTATAAAGTCAAAGTATTCACTAACTGGTTATTAAATGATAAAAATCCAGCCATTTTTATAAAAGAACTCACCGTTCAAAAAGTCGTCTTACCACGATTAAAAATGAAGCTTGATTTTATGAAGAAAGCTTATGGTTCAGGCGATGAAGTGGCTGCCGAATTGTCTATTGAAGATAACGCTAACCAACCTTTAGCTAATCACAATTTCAATTTTGTAGTCAAAATTGAAGGAAAAGAAATCAAAAAAGGGAAAAGCTCAACAGGAAATGAAGGCGAGGCAATGGTTAAGTTTAATCTACCTAAAAATCTCAAATCCAATGATGGAATACTCAATATTATGATTAGATATCAAGGGCAAACTGAATCTATTTCTCGTTCTGTCCCAATAGTATTGAATAACATTCAAATGAGGTTATATCCAGAAGGTGGAGATTTAGTTACTGGTTTGGCTTCAAAAGTTGCATTTAAAGCACTCAATGAATTCGGCAAACCCGCGGATATAGAAGGCGTTTTGATGAATAGTAAAGGAAAAACCATTTCTTCTTTCAGTTCTTATCATCAAGGAATGGGCGCATTTTCGATAACGCCATCAGAAGATGAAACTTATACGGTCAAAATCACCAAACCAGCAGGCGTTCAAAACACCTTTGAATTACCAGAAGCTATGCCAGCAGGTTATGTTCTGCAAGTTCGAGACGTTGACGCGAAGCAAGTCTATTTGGATATAAAATCAACACATGACGAAGAATTATATTTAGTCGGAATGGTACGCGGTCAAAAGCATTTTTCAACAAAAATCAATGCTAAAAAAGGAGAAAACAAAACAACTGTTCCTACCAAATACTTTCCGATTGGTGTGGCACACTTTACACTCTTTGATAGTAAAGGTATTGAAAGAGCCGAACGTTTGGCATTCGTGAATAAAGACAAACAACTCAATATTTCCATCAAAACGGATAAAGAGAAATACTTACCACGCGAAAAGGTAAAAATGACCATCAAAGTAGCTGATGAACGCGGTATGCCAATGCCTGCTAACTTATCGGTCAGTGTGGTTGATGACCAATTATTGACTTTTGCTGATGATAAATCTAGTAATATCCTTTCGTGGATGCTTATGGAAGCGGATTTGCGTGGAAAGATAGAAGAGCCGAATTTTTATTTTAATAAAAAAGAAGAAAAAGCAGACGTAGCCTTGGATTATTTGTTAATGACTTCAGGCTGGAGACGCTTTGTTTGGGAGGATATTCGTAATGGAAAACAACCTAGAATTAGTTATCCTAACGAACGAGCAGAGATTGCAGGAAAGGTATATGAAGCACGCACTAATAATCCAATTGCTGGCGCAAAGGTCACTTTAGAAAATGGAAAATTTACAACAATAACCGATAAAAATGGACTTTATGCTTTTAATGGTTATGTATTAAATAATCGCGCTTTATTAACCATTTCTAAAAAAGGCTATGATACACGCACTACTTATGCTTATGGCTATTCTAGCAAGTATAATATTGATATGCAGGAAGAGTTGGCTATTCGCCAAAGACGTTATAGAGAATTGGTATCTAAGCAAAAACGTGACCGCGCACGAAGAGGCATTCCTGAACCACCTGCTATTGAAGAAGTACCAGACGAGGAAACCGAAGAAAATATTGCATTTGATGATGTAGCTTTTGATAAAGAAGAAATTGTAGAAAATGTAGCTATTGCTCCTCGTCCGCCGAAACCTGCTCTTTTGGCTGTAAAAGAAAAAGTAGCTAGAAATGAAATAAAGAATTTGGCAAAAATGGAGGCTGAAAAACGTCAAAAAAGACCGCAAGCAAAACGTGAAGTACGCAAGGCAAAAGAAATGAAAAGGCTAGCCGTCATGGAAGATGCTAAAAAGAAAGTGGTAGATAACCGATTTGCAAAAGATAGAAGGGTTCTTTTAGAGGATATGGATATTAATGCTGATGCCAAAATAGATGTATTTGCAGAAGCAGAAGAAATAGAAGAAGAAGCTATTGAAGAAATTTTTAGCATTGTCGAGACAATGCCAACATTTCCTACTTGTGGCGACTTAGCAACTAATCAAGAACGCAAACGATGCACAGAAGAAAACCTTTTAAAACACGTTTATAAGCATTTACGTTATCCGAATATCGCTAAAGAGAATAATATCGAAGGCTTAGTAGTAGTGAGTTTTGTCGTAGATACGGACGGTTCAGTAGTCAATGCAAAGGTACTTAGAGATATTGGTGGAGGTGCTGGAAATGAAGCATTAGCTGCTTTAAACACACTAAATGCACTTCCTAAAAAATTCACGCCAGGTCAGCAAAGAGGTCGTCCTGTAAGAGTTCGTTATAATCTGCCTGTTCGTTTCAAATTGAATGCTAGAGATAGTAACCATGATGATGAAAGAGAACTTCGTTCTATTCCTATCAATAGAAACTTTGACTTGCCAAAAAGAAGGCGCATTCAAAAATTAGCTCGTAGCAATAGAAATCGTAAGTTTTATAGAGCCAGAGAGTTTTCGGGTCCAGCTTATGATAGAGATGAAGTAATTGAAAAACGCACAGATTTTAGAAGTACCACTTACTGGAACGGAAATGTCAAAATTGATAGAAAAGGAAAAGCAGTCTTAGAATTTTATAATTCGGACGCAGTGACTTCGTTCAAAATTACAGCAGAAGGTTTTGCTGTTGATGGAATGATTGGACGCGCAGAAAAGCAATTTTTCACGCAATTACCATTTAGCCTTTCGGCAAAATTACCGATTGAAGTAATCACGGAAGATGTAGTAAAAATTCCTTTGACTTTAGTCAATAATACTAAAAAAACAATTAAAGGTGATTTAGATATTAAGTATCCTAAAGGGCTTTCGCCAAAAGGTAATTTACCTACTAGCGCAACCTTAAAAGCAGGACAAGCCAAAACACAATACTTAGCTTTCGATGTAAAAACGCGTGGAAAAGCTGATAAAATATCAATAGCTTTCAAAAGCAGTGGTTTTAATGACGAAATAGAAAAGTCTTTGACCGTCATTTCAAAAGGATTCCCTGTATCGGTTGCGATGTCAGGAGAAGCAATGAGTAAATCTTATCCTTTTGATATTAGCAATATGGTTGATGGCTCATTAGATGCTTATGTAACTGCTTATCCTTCAGCGATGAGTGATATGCTTTCGGGGCTAGAATCGATGTTGAGACAACCGAGTGGCTGTTTTGAGCAAACTTCATCTTCGACTTATCCGAATATTTTGGTCTTGAATTATTTGCAAGAAACCAATCAAGCAAAACCTGATATTTCGGCAAGAGCCAAACAGTTTATTGCTGCTGGTTATAAGCGTTTGGCAGGTTACGAGTCTGCTTCAGGTGGTTTCGAATGGTTTGGTGGCGACCCTGGACACGAAGGTTTAACCGCTTACGGTTTGATGGAATTCGTGGATATGAAGAAGGTTTATGATGGCGTTGATGATGCAATGATTAATCGTACAACTGAATGGCTAATGAAGCGCAGAGACGGAATGGGGCAGTTCAAACGCAATCCGCGTGCCTTGCATCAGTTTGGTTTAACCAACAACGAAACGATGAGTATTTACATTACTTGGGCATTGAGTGAAGCGAATTTCACGGATATTCAAACGGAAGTTGATTTTGCTTATGCCGAAGCTAAAAAGACTAAGAATCCATATCAGTTAGGTTTGGTGGCTAACATTCTTTTTAATAGAAAAGATGAAACGCGCGGACAGGCTATCTTAGATTTATTGATGGCAATTCAGGAAGATGAAGGTGCTTGGAAACATGGCAGTAGTCACAAATCGGCTCCTGGTTCTTCTGGAAATGCTTTACGCATCGAAACAGCGGCTTTGGCGGCATTGGCAACCATGAAAAGTAAAAATCCAGACCGTACGAAATTGAAGAACTGCATGGATTTTATTAAGAAAAGTAGAAGTAGCTTTGGTGGCTATGCCTCTACCAATAGTACCGTTTTGGCGTTGCGTGCTTTGGTGGCTTTCGCCAAATTTAGCAAGCGCACTGACGAATCAGGCACAATTGACGTTTTTGTTAATGGTAAAAAAGCTAAAACATTCAATTACGAAAAAGGTCATCAAGAGCCTATCGTTCTGGCTGGTTTAGAGTCTTTCATGTCTTCTAAGAAAAATGATATCGAAGTTAAATTTTCAAATACTAAAACGGCTCTTCCTTATACGGTAGCCATGAATTATTCGACTGCATTACCTAATTCTCAAAAAGAATGTGTGGTGAAGTTAAATACCAAAATTACTAAAACGAAAATCAAAGTAGGTGAAACGGTTCGCCTAAAAACAACTTTGACAAACAGTACTGCAGAAGGTCAACCGATGACGATGGCAATTGTTGGTTTACCTGCTGGTTTGACGGCTCAACCATGGCAATTGAAGGAGTTATTGGATAAAAAAGCTTTTGATTTCTATGAAGTGATTGGTAATAATTTAGTCTTTTATTATCGTCAAATGAAGCCTTCCGAGGAGCGCATTATCAATTTAGATTTGAAAGCGGATATTGCTGGCTCGTTTGATGCGCCTGCTTCCAGTGCTTACTTATACTATACAGATGAGTTGAAAGATTGGACTAATTTGGAGCGTATCGTGGTAAATGAGTAGGCGTTTATTTCACGCAGAGTTTGGGGAGAGGCAGAGTTTCGAGAGTTTTTTTGCTTTTGTTAATCGTATTATTTCTCGCTGAGACGCAAGAGACGCAGAGTTTCGAGAGGTTTTCTTTTGTGAATGTTTTTTATAAAAAGAAAAAATAATAAAGGGAATAAACGCTCTGTGAACTCTGCTTCTCCTGTCAACTTTGCGTGAAATAAAGAAGCAATAGGTAACCCATTTAAGTCACTTCGAGTATTTGCTTGGAGTGGCTTTTTTTGTTTCACACAGAGTTCGGGGAGAAGCAGAGGGCGCAGAGTGTTTCTTGTTCTTTTTTATAAAAAAAAATAGCAAAAAAAGCTACCAATAAAAGCAAAAAACACTCTGTAAACTCTCCTTCTCCCCGAACTCTGCGTGAAACTCCTCTACTCTTTCAAGATTCTAAATACGGCGTTTTGCCCTTCACTAAATACTCGAACAACATACAATCCTGCACTTAAGTTACTAAGATTCAATTGATTATTATTTTCTAAAGCTACATTTAATAATACTCTACCTGTCAAGTCTAATACCTGAACAATTCCTTCATTTTTAGTACTTTCCAATTCAATTACATTTCGAATAACATTCGTACGAAGCTTAATCCAGTCATTTTGAGCCAAGTCATTAGTATTAGAAATCAACACATCATAGCAATTACCATCACCAGCAGGGTAAGAAGCATCTGCCATAAAGAAAGCACGACGCGCCAAAGAAGTATCTAATGCAAATGGATTTTCATTACCTTGACGCATTGCTATTTGAGCACTTCTTGCTAATTCAATAGAGTCTGGCAAATCAGCGTAATGCCATGCTAATAAGTCATCTTTTTGACTTGCAAAGAAATTTGGGTCTTCATTATTCGCTTGTGATTGATATATTGCGTAAAAATAAAAAACTGCTCTTGCAATATCTCCTTTTTTGCTCTCTCGTGGTTCAAAAACGCAAGTATTATTATTTTTTTCACTATACGCATCAATATTAGAAGACGGAATATTTCCTTGTGCTGTTGCTTCAAAAAACCAAGTACTAGTACTCGCATCTGGAATTTCACCAAATTTACAACTACCTCTTGCGCTATTCACGTTTACTTTAGAAGGATAGAGGTTGTGCATATCACTTCTCATAGGCTCACTTCCTGCTCCTTTTGATTGAGGGTAAACGTGTTCAGCATTAATACCTGAGCCATTCTGAAAAGCTGAAACACTCGGATCTACATTAGGGTCAAGCGTTACCTTGAAATTGGAATATATTCCAAATAAATCATTTCCAACATTGTCAATCTGAGAATATAGAGTATCTCTCGCAGTATTGTAACCCATCGTGTTATTCGGCTTGTAAGCAATGCGAACGGCATTAATTAATGGTTGACCGTATTTGCAAGGCTCTATAAAAGTCTGCCCAATAATTGTATTGAGAGAAATTGTTAAAATGGATAATAGTAGAATTATTTTTTTCATATTTTTCATATTTTTATAAAAATGGTTAATCAACTTCGCAAAAAACGGTATAATTTAAACACTTTTCTGTCTAGTTGATGTTAAATTTGAATTATTAACAATTGTTTTACTTGAAAATACGAGTAGCAAAATGTTAAGTATATAATAATCGTTATATTAATATATAAAATAATTAAAGACTAATAATTATCCGTTTTACACAATTATTTATATTCAAGAAACTTATCAGTCAAGTTAATGATTTAAAATCAGTAATTATCAAACTAAAAGGTATGAAGTATTTATCATTTTTTCTTTTTACGCTTTTCTTTTTAAATGGCAATACATTATTTGCTCAATGTGAAGGCTTTAGTAATTATCCTTTAGGAACGGAAGCAGGTAAGCGTAATCATTATGATTATAGGCAAACTATCAAAAAAGGAGATATAAATAAGGCATTACCTTTTTGGCGTAAAGCCATGAAATATACGCCTGCGGGTAGTTCTGCTCATTATATTGATGGTGTCAAAATATATGAATACCTCATCAAACAAACGAGTGATACCAATAAAATTGTCGCACTCAAAGATTCTATGTATGCTCTTTTTGACCAAAGAATCACTTGTGTTACCAAAACCAATAAAAAGAAAGGTGACATTCTAACAAGGAAAGCATATACAATGTATAAACATAATGCAGATTATGAATTGATTTATTCTAATTATAAAAAAGGAATAGAACTCGCTGGTAACAAAGTAAAGAGTTTTGTACTTTATCCTTTTGCTTATGTTACTGTTGAACAATTCAAAGTTGGTAAAATAACAAATAAAGAAGCACAGGAGTTATACGCTACACTTTCTAAAATCATTCAATATAATATTGAAAATAGTAAAAAAGAAACAGACATCATGAAGTTCAATGAACTTCTTGAAAAAGTTGATGATGTTTTTTACCAAAATTTAGAACCTGCAATATTTGATTGCGAATACTATTCGAATATTTATCTTCCAATGTATGAAGCGCATCCTGATAGTGCTGAACTCTTTAGAAGTATATATCATAAATTGGTTTCTAGTGGCTGTGATAAATATTCTCCTATATTAGCTGAAATACATCAAAAGGATAGTCTTCTTTTTGAAAAAGAAAAACAATTAGCTAAGTTAGCTCAGTATGAAGCTGCTCCAAAATCAAAGAAAGCATACTGGGCATATCAAGATGGAGATTATATGCGTTCGGCTGAATTATTTGTAGAAGGTGCAGCAGAAGATGAAGGGGTTGACCTATCAACAAGAGCAGAAATGTGTTTTAAGGCTGCTCAAATATGTTTTGCTAATTTAAAAAAATATGATAAAGCCAGAACTTATGCAGAAAGAGCATTAGCGTACAGACCAAATTGGGGAAAGCCATATTTATTGATTGGTGACTTATACGCTTCTAGTGGCCCGCTTTGTGGAACAGGTACAGGCTTCAAAAGTCAAGTTGTTACTTGGGTAGCGATTGATATGTGGAAAAAAGCTAAAGAAATAGATGCTGACCCTTTTATACAAAAAAAGGCACAAGCTCAAATTTCAAAATATACTCAATATATGCCTACATCAGAGGATTTACATGTACGAAAACTGAAAGAAGGGCAAACTTACACTGTTCCTTGCTGGATACAACGCAAAACTATTGTAAGAGCTTACAATCAATATAAAAAACCATAATCTTATAGAAAAGAGACCGCCTTCGACTAAAAGAAAAGAGAACTTTTAATAGCATCTCTTTTCTCTTAGCCGAAGGCGGTCTTTTTTTCTCTTTTCTTTTTAAGAAAAAAATTTATTTTTTCTCCATTTCCTTAGCTCTCTTCATTTTTTGCATAGTATTCTCACTAGAGCGTTTCTTATACTTATATATCTGAAATTTAGACATTTCCGCTTTTGGTGGAAAATGGTTGTTACTTGTTTCTACATCTGCTGTTTCTACATAAGGGTCAAGTGATACACTTTCTACCTCTTTTTTAGTAACAAATGTTTTGGTAACAGATTCGCTATCAAATCTCCAAATTTCCACAGGAATACGATGCAATTCCGTAGTCCCATCTTTAAAGTTCAATTGAACAATAATAGGCATTACTAATCCGCCTTTATTTTCAAAAGTAACTTCATAGAAATTATCATTCTGTTCCAAATATTTTTTCTCTTTATCAGAAAGAGTATTATAGTATCTCTTATAAGATTTCTTGTCCAAGATAGTTACATCAAATTCATCATACTCATTATAGAAGTCAACCAAAGAAGCGTCTTTTTCTAATTCCGTTTTTCCTTTAAGTAACTTATCATTAATTACATCTGTGATATATCTTGGCTTTTCAGCATCTTTCTTTCTAGCCAATTCTTTTTCTACATCAGGATTTTGAGAATCCAATTTAGACCATTTAACACCTGTTACAGCAATATCAACATGGTCTGTTGTATAGAACCAACCTCTCCAAAACCAATCCAAATCAACACCAGATGCATCTTCCATTGTTCTAAAGAAATCCGCAGGAGTAGGGTGCTTAAACATCCAACGTTGTGAATAAGTCTTAAATGCAAAGTCAAATAACTCACGCCCCATAACCGTTTCACGCAAAATGTTCAAAGCTGTTGCAGGTTTGCCATAAGCATTATTACCAAACTGATAAATAGATTCTGAATTGGTCATAATAGGAGAAATTTTTGATTTATCTCCACCCATATAACTTGTAATTTTATAAGCTGGGCCTCTACGAGAAGGGTAGTTATGTTCCCATTCTTGCTCTGTCAAATACTGCAAAAATGAATTCAATCCTTCATCCATCCAAGTCCACTGACGTTCATCAGAGTTAACAATCATTGGAAAATAATTATGTCCAACTTCGTGAATGATAACTCCAATCATACCATATTTAGTACGCGGTGTATATGTACCATCAGCTTCAGGACGACCAAAATTGAATGAAATCATAGGATATTCCATTCCTGTAAATACCGCATGACTAGAAATAGCTACTGGATAAGGATAATCAAAAGTATATTTTGAATACGTTTTTAAGGTATGTGCTACTGCTTTTGTTGAATACTTTCCCCAAATCGGGTTACCTTCTTTTGGATAGTAAGACATTGCCATTACCGTTCTAGCTCCAAATTTAACACCCATTGCATCCCAAATAAACTTACGAGAAGAAGCAAAAGCAAAGTCACGAACATTAGAAGCCTTGAATGTCCAAGTGCTTTTTTTATCAGATTTTGTTTTTTCTTTTTCTTCTGCTTCATCTTGAGAAACAATTACAACAGGTTCTTTAGCTGTTTTTGATTTTTCAAAACGCTCTCTTTGTTCTTTAGTTAAAACTGCTTTTGCGTTTTGAAGCTCTCCTGTTGATGCAATAATGTGATCAGAAGGAACAGTTATATTCACTTCATAATCACCAAAAGTTAATGCAAACTCTCCGCGTCCTAAGAATTGTTTATTTTGCCATCCTTCTACTTCATTATAGACTGCCATTCTAGGATAGAACTGAGCAATACTATAAACATAATTATCTTCTTCTTCAAAATGCTCATATCCAGAACGTCCGCCACCAACTAAGGCATTATTAATATTATACCACCATTTGATACTAAACACAAACTTACCTCCAGCTTTCAATGGCTTAGGTAAATCAATACGCATCATTGTGTAATTAATAGTATGTGGTAATGCTTTTCCATTAGCATCCTTTACGTGGTCAATCTTAAAACCGCCATCAAATTCACTATAATAAGAATCTAATGAAAATGAATACATTTTATCAGACAACTTATTTTCTTTTATTTGTTTTGTTTGAGAGTCTTTAGCTCTCATATTCTGGTCTAATTGTACCCATAAGTAAGATAAAGCATCAGGAGAATTATTTACATAAGTAATTGTTTCTTCTCCATAAATCTTTTGTTTTTCGTCATCTAACTCTAAGTCAATTTTATAATCAGCTTTTTGCTGCCAATATTCATGACCTGGTGCACCTGATGCTGTTCTGTAAACATTAGGCGTAGCCAACTCTTCTTTTAATTGTTTGAACTTTTCTTGTGAAAATACATTCACAGAAAGTATTAGTGCAAATGCTACTAATCCTAATTTTGTAAAATTCATCATTCAATTTTATTTAACTTAATCAATAATATTTTATAAATACAAAATGTTCCACGGGGAACATTCTCCCTCCTACTCTACCTTAATAAATTTACTAGCAAATTTGCAGCAATAATCAATGCAATTGATGAAACAATCCAATTCCATTTATCTCTGCTTAATTTGATAACATTCATAGCTATAAATGATATAATCATTGTTATTGTTACAATTATTAATTGACCTAATTCTATTCCTATATTAAAAGCAAATAAAGGAAATAATATATTTTCTTCACTTCCTAACAGGCTTGTAAGATAACTAGAAAAACCTAATCCGTGTATTAATCCAAATGACAAAGCTAATAGATATTTAAAAAGAGGTCTTTTCTCTTCTCTTTTTATTGTAATAATATTAAATACACAAGTCAACATAATTGTAATTGGTATTAGTATTTCTATTAGTTTTTCCGAAAAAAACACCAGTTTTAATGTTGCCAAAGCTAATGTAAGCGAATGCCCTAATGTAAAAGCTGTTACTAAAACTAGAACTTTTCGCCAATCTTTGAACAAATAAATAGCAGATAATGCTACTATAAATAATATATGATCATAAGCATCTAAATCAGCTATATGACTTAACCCCAGTCTCAAATACAATTCAAACTCTGTCATTAATCTTTTTTTAACTTAAATCTAAAATCTAATCGCTAACTTTACGTTTATTATAAGGAAGTAAAAAAAAAACAATAATAAGTAAATGTTCCACGGGGAACATTTTAAATTTCAATAAAAATGAATACAATATTAACTATTTTATTACTAACAAACTCTCTTTTATCGACGAGTCAAGAGGATTTGCATAAGTTTTACATGAGTGTAACAGAGATAGAATATAATTCTCAATCACAATCAGTAGAGATGACTATTCGCCTTTTTACGGATGATTTTGAAACCGCACTAGAATCTAGTTCTAATGAAAAAATAAGGCTTGGAACAAAAAGAGAACATACAGATACAGATAAATATATTCAAAAATATTTAAAAAATCATATTGAAATATCAGTCAATAATCAAGCTCAAACTTTTGATTTTATAGGAAAAGAAGCTAAAATCAATAATACATACTGCTATATTGAAATTCCAAACATTAGTGATTTTGAAAGTATTAATATTAAAAACTTGCTTCTTTTTGATTTGTTTGATGGTCAAAAAAACATTGTTCATGTCAAATCTGGAAAAATGAAAAAAAGCTTATTTCTAACAAATAGTAAAAATGAAGGAGCTTTATCTTTTAAAAAGTAAGAATATAATTAAATGTTCCACGGGGAACATCAAAAAAAGGAGTATAATAGATTTTACTATTATACTCCTTTTTTATAATTATAACGTATCATAAAAAACATTACAAAAACAATCTTTTAGCTAAAAACTCATTTTCTTTTTGAGTCATTAATAATTGTGCTTCATTTGTTTTGTCATCATATCCTATCAAATGCAATACACCATGAATAATAACTCGATGCAATTCATCTTTAAAAGATACATTTAATTCCTTAGCATTATCTTTTATTCTATCAATACTAATAAATATATCTGACTCAATCGGATTATAATTCATAGGAAAAGTAATTATATCCGTGTAAGTATTATGATTAAGATACTTCATATTCACTTCATACAAATACTCATCCGAACAAAAAACATAAGTAACTCTTTTCAAAGAACTACCTTCGTCTTTAATCCCTTTCAGAATCCAATCAATAATAGCTTCTTCATTTTCTAACTCAAAATCTATTTCTTCTGAATAAAATTGAACTCGTTCTCTTGACTCCTCTCCCATTTAAAGATTAAATTGAATTTCGACTGTATTTCCTTCACTAGAAAAAACCACTAAATCAGCTAATTGTTTCATCAGAAAAATGCCTCTTCCTCCTAGTTTCAAAATATTTTCAGGTGCAGTTGGATCTGGCAAATCATCATAATTAAACCCTGCCCCATCATCTGATATAGAAAACACTAAATTCTTAGTATTTTTTTTCAGTTCTACCCTTACCATTTTTTCTTCATCTCCATCATTACCATGCATAATTGCATTATTCACAGCTTCCGTTAATGAAATCAAAATATTTCCATACATTTCATGGTCAACATCATAAGCTTCCACAACTTGATTGATGTAAGGCTCAATAACTGAGATATTTTTAGGATGAGATTTTAATTCCAATGCAAATGTAGTCTCCTGCATTTAACCAAGTTTTAATGTCGTTTAAAAATAAAATTTCTTTATGAAGAAGAGAAAAGGTAATTTTAAAACACCTTTTTCTCTCTTATTATTGCTTTTTATTACTTTGTCTTTAAAGAATTATAATACTCTTCTACTAAAGTTTTGTAATAAGGTTTCAAAGCAGGAGAAACAGATTTGTATAATTCTACTTCTGCCTCTCTTTTCTTGATATATTCCTCTAATGCTTTTGGTCTTTTCTTCTCTTGATTTTGAGCAACTTCAGCTTTACGCTGATTTTCATACTCTTGTTCTCGTTCTGCTTTTTCGGCCTCTAGCAATCTTGTAATAATATCTTGCTGGCGTTTCATCATTTCATTAGTGATTTTTCTATTCACCAAATCCGTTTCAACTTTATCCATTTCGTCAATAAGTTTTTGTAACTCACGACTACCTTTTCCTTGCTGCATTTTTTGCTTCTGCAAATCTCTCAACGCTTTACGGATAGCTGCTTGCTGTGCTGCTGCTTTAGCAAATTCTTTACTCATTTTTCCGCCCTTGCCTTTGCCTTTTCCCTTGCCTTTCCCCTTTTTTCCTTGCCCTGAACTACTTCCTTGCTGCTGTTGTTCTTGCATTTTTTTCATTTGCTCATTCAGCTCTTGTTGCTTCTTTCCTAAACCTTGCATAGGTTTTCCTCCTCCTGGTTTTTGGCACATTTGACTACCTTGCATTTGATTAGCCATTTGTTGCTGCATTTGCTCCATTACTTCACTAAGCATTAATGCCAAGTCATTTACACCTGTCATTGCTCTTTGTTGACGAACGCCCGCAGTTGATTTTTTGCGTGCTTCTAACATATCAATAGATTGTTTGACATTCTTTTTAATATCAAAAACCTTTTCTGTGACAAATGACTCAATCTGAAAAACACGCTGAGCCAAAGCATTCAAGCTATCTTCTATCAAGACAAAATCATCTTTCAACTTATATTGATCCTGTACTAATGATGTATAAGTAGGTGTATTTACTTGTGTCTTTTTTGCATTTCCCATCAGTTTTTCTTGGTCAAAAGAAAGATTAACCAAGTTTTCTAATAACTGACGAAGAGCTTTAATATCCTCTTGATTTTGTTGCTGTTGAGATGATTGCATAGACATTTTCATGCTATTTGCCATGCTTTTCATTTTATCAGAGGCTTTCTTTTGAGACTTAGAGGCATTCTTTTTTTGTTGTTTTTGAAGTTGTTCTTCAGCCTTTTGCTGTTCTTTTTTCACATCTTCACTCTCCTTTTTCATGTCATCCATCTTCGTAGGAGATTTCAACTCTTCATTTTTCTTTTTTAAGTCTTCCATCTTCTCCTCCAACTTCTCAAACTCCTTCGTCAACTCTTCTTGCTCTTTTTTCAATTCTTCATCAGACTTTTTCTCGTCTTTTGTTTCTTCACTAAGTTCTTCTTGCTTTTTAGCTAATTTATTTAAGTCCTCAGTTGTTTTCTCCATATCACGCTCAAACTCTAATTGCTTATGCAATTCTTTCAATCGTTCCAAGTTCTTTTGAGATTCTTCTTCTGACATCTCAAAATTTTCCAACTGTTCCATTATCTTTTCCTTATCCAATTCTTCTAGCAGCGACTCAATTTTTTCCATGAGTTCTTTCATTTCATCATCTACTGCCTTATCAAATAACTCTTCAAGCTGCTCTTGCTTCTCTTTTATTTCTTCATTAGGCTCATCAAATTCTGATTGATTTTTCTTATTCTCATCAAAATTCTTCTTCGCCTCTTCCATTTGTTTTTGAATCTCCTGACTACGTTTCATTAAGTCTTCCAACTTCTTACGATCTTGCCAATCCAAATCTTTTTTCTGATGTAACTTATCCGTTAAGGCTTTTATATCTTTTTTGAGTTGTTTATGGTCTTCAATTGCCTTATTCAAATCTGATTTAATTGCTTTATTATTTTCAGCTTCCATTTCTTCAAACTCATCAATGCTAGGCATTGCATAAGTCATCATAGAAGTTTTAGCAGATTTAGCACCATTAATACCATCATTATCAAACACCTCAAAAAAGTAAGAAACCTTATCACCAGGATTCAATCCTAATTCAACCAAATCCCAAGTATAATCATATTGAGTTTGTTTTCCCATTGCTGTTTTGATAGGAATAACATTTGTTTCTTTACCTCCTTTTTCACGCTCTAATGTATAACTAAACACCAATTTTGATAATCCATAATCATCCGTAGCATCTCCAGCAAAAAATAAAACCTTTGACTGAGAGCTATCTTTGAATTGTTCTACCGAAATAGCTGGATTGACATCAGGAATCGCGCTCAAACTATATCCCACAGAATCTGCTCTTTGCAAATTTTCATTAGAAACATAGACCATATAAGTCGCATCATTCATTACTTGCTTAGTAAGAGTGAAGCGTTCCTGACCTGCTCTTTTGAGTGTATTTTCTTTTTTTAAATTAGAAAAATCAACCGCTACTTCATCTGTATTTTGTGCATTAAATGTCCAAGTTACTTTTGTTCCTTTTGGCACAACCAAATCACCTATATTAGAAATGATTTCATCCGCTCGACCAGTATAAGCAGGATAATCCAAACGAACTTGAAAACCTACAATACTAGGTTTTTTCATTACATCCAAATCATAAGACTTTGAATCAAAACCACTTGCAGTAAAGAAAAACTTAGCATCTTTTGCCACTTTTCTCATATTGTAAGTGAAAGTATTGTAATCAACTTTAGTCAGTTTATATTTATAGTTATCAATATCAATGTAAGCTTCATTCGGATACTCCTCTCCTTCTACCTTCACCTCCAATTCAATATCTTCAAATTGAACTACTGATAAATCATTATTTGATAAATTGAAATGAAAAGGTGCTTCTCTTTCAAACTCCTGATTATTCTGAATCAAACGAGATGTTCCTTTTTCAATAATTTTTCCATTAAAAAATAAGATACCTAGCAATAATAATAGTGGAGGAAGGGCAAAACGAAGATTTTTTCGGTTTTCACCTAAGTTAATAGCAGCTTTAAAAGGTATTGGTTCAATATCTCCTATTTTCTGATTAATACTTGCATTAATCAAACTAGCATCAGAACTCGCCCCTGATTGCTCTTTCAATTGCAGTATATTCAATAATTTATCTTTGACATCTACGAAATGTAGTCCAATAATTGAAGCTGCTTTTTCGTGAGAAATGAGTTTTCCCAATCGAAAATAATTCATTAACGGAAGCAGCACCCAACCAATAACCGAAGCTGCACTAACTCCAACAAACGAGAAAAACATTATTTTTCGAGTAGAAGTTGAAAAATAGAGATAATACTCTAGTACTGTAAATAATGTAAAGAGTGCGAGAATCAAACCAATACTATATAAAGTACCTCTTATCAATTTATTGACATAATACTTTCTAGTGAACTGATCTAATTTCTGTATGAGTAGTTGATAATTGTCTTTCATTTGTGACATGATTTTCTTATTAAATTGTAAAAAGCCCTGTTTTGTGAAAACCAGTATAAATTGCTTCGTATTCTCTCTTTTTTTATAAAATGGGAATGAACACAAAACAACCTCTTATAGTACGCTAAACAACAAAAAATGTTTCATTTAGCCTTGTTATTAACATTTTGAAGAATAATTGGTGTGAATAACTAGAATGTCACAAAAAAGTCAATAAAAACTTTCAATTTGTAACATTTTATTAGTCATTTTTAGGTGGATAAAACAAGCGGATTAGCTTAAAAGTTTAATCAAAAAGTGTTGGAGGTAGTAATATTTTGTTATAAAGAGAAGATTCATTGAAAGAAACGGAGTTAACGCGCTTAGAAACTGGAAATACATCTAAACTATCATCTTTCAATGTTTGTAACAATCCTAATACATTTGGTAAATCAACATCTTCAAGCCATTTAGTCTGTTGTTCTTTGTTATTTATAATAACAGGCATTCTATCATGCACAAAAGACATTTCTTTGTTAGGCGTAGTTGTCAAAATAGAAAAAGAAGTAATTACCTCATCGGAAGAAGAAACCCATTTATCCCATATTCCTGCCATAATAATAAGGCTATCGTGCTTGTGTGTAATACGATAAGGAATTCGGTTTCGTCCTTCTTTTCGCCATTCATAAAATCCATCTGCTATCACCAAACAGCGTCTTTTGCGAATTGGCATCCTAAAAGAAGGCTTGCTTGCCACTCCTTCACTCCTTGCATTTATTAAGGTACTTCCAACTTTTTCATTTTTAGCCCAATAAGGAATCAATCCCCATCTTAACTGCTGAAGCTGTTTTGGAGCTTCATTGGTAATAACGTAGGTGTTTTGCGTAGGTGCAATATTGTAATTGGGTATAATTTCATCTTCTACAGAAATACTCAACTTTTTACGAATTCGTTCTTTTGATACAGCCAAAGATAATCTTCCACACATAATATATATATATAAGCTATTTAAGCTATAATCAATTTAACAATAAACAAGCGTAAATTGTTTGTTCATTTGATTTTATAATAGATTTTATTTTAATAAAACCTATCCATTATTAAGGTTATTAAATTTGGTTCTTAAGGGTTAGGGAGTAGGAAAAAAATAATAAATATTTTTTCTCCTATGTGTTTGCTTGTTACAAACAAGCCTGATATATAAAAATAAAAAAAATAAGTTGACTTAACTAAAACAACCGCATAAATTAGATTAAGTAAGGCGTTAATTCCTCTTATTCTTCCTAAAAAGATTCTCATTGACAATTCCGCTCTCCTATTATAAATACTGATTGTTTGTTTGATATAAAATTAGATGGTTCTATATGATTTTATGTGGTCATTCAAAATGTCACCTACTTAATCTGATTGTTTCTGGTTTCTAGATTCTGGTTTCTGCTACCGCTGTTAATCGAAACAGC
>CAKZLT010000686.1 GCA_937127195.1 uncultured Saprospiraceae bacterium | reverse complement strand
ATTCAAGAAATGACAGACTACGAGTATATCAATACCAAAATCCAACGAATACTTGATTTCGGAGCAGAAAAAGTGATTTGGATTTTATCTTCAACGCAGCAAGTCATTATAGCAACGCCACAGAAAGATTGGGCAATTATCAAATGGAATAAAGATATTGAGCTTTGGAAAGAACATACCTTTAATATCGCTCAACATTTGAAAGAGGAAGATATTGAACTTTAAAAAATTGATTATTCTTGTAATTTTTTTTCCATAAAAGCGACTAATCAGTATCTTTTCATTTTTATAAAAAAAATACCATGACATTTCAACAAAAAGTATGGACAGTTTTATTTTTTCCGATTTCTATTCCTATCTTGATTTATAAATCTTTCAAAAAGGAAGACTAAATCAAAATCAATAGTCTAATGAAATTTAGCTTTATTAGCATTCTAATTATTTTGCTTATTGCTTCGTGTTCTGAAAGCGAAGAACAAAAATTTCCTATTCCTGGCAGCATTCTTTTTTTAGGTCATGCTTATCACTCTGATGAGTTAGTTGACCAGCGAATAGAAAGGATGGATTTGAGTCAATATGAAAATATTTGGCTTGGAGGAGATATTTGTGCGCAAAGTAGCCGAAAAGAAGAAACGCTTGATTACATTGATGGCTTGTTTGACGTAGGAAAAGAGGGGAATCATTGGGCGTTAGGGAATCATGATGTGACGACTAAAAGATATGATTGGATAAAAGAACGAACAAAAAGACCCGATTTTTATTCTGAGTATAATGACGGAATGACTGTCATGGTACTCAATGCAAACTGGTATGAACCTGAGTGTGAAAAGCTAGAGGAGCAATATACTATGTTTGAGAATGTATGTGATACTATACAAAAGTCATCACATTTGGTCTTGTTAAGCCATCATATTATATGGAGTGATATTGAAGGAATGCCTTCTATGTGGGAAAAAGCGAATGCCAATAAACCATTTTGGGAGAGTAAATGCGGAACGCCAGAAACGTCCCGATTTCAAGATATATTATATGACCAGTTAGTAGAAGTACAAAAAAGAGGCGTTCAAGTTGTATTTATTTCTGGTGATTACGGTCAAAAAGATAAATTCTTTGAAGAACAAACCGATGACGGAGTTTGGTTTTTAGCTTCTGGGATTGATCGTCATAATAGGCATTTTTCAGATTCTTTGAAATCTATAGTCAAAGATAAAGTATTACATTTACAACATAATTCAGAAGAAAGAAGCCTTAGTTGGGAGTTTTTAGATTTAGATTCTTTATCAGAAGTTTCAGTCAAAAGATGATTATTAAGTCATTATCTCAGAAGTGATTTTATCTACAACAGTCTGTGCTTTTATCAAATTCATACAAGCTAAATCTCCTCTATGGCAAGGTTGATTGCCATAAACAGAACATGGGCGACAAGGTAATTCAGCCACAGGAATTTGAATATTCAAGGTTTCGTCTTCTTGTAAAAAGGGGCTGAAACCTAGGTAAGGATGCGTTGCGCCCCAAATCGAAATGACCTTAGTTCCAACTAATTGCGCCAAGTGCAAATTAGAAGAATCCATCGTTAACATCACTTCTACTTGTTGTATAATTGCTAATTCTTCGGTTAATGTAAACGCACCTATCACAGAATGAATCTGCTGAGGAGCAATAGATGTCAAATCTTCTGCGATAGCTTTTTCCTTTTTTCCACCACCAAAAATTAAGATACTAACATCTTTATTAGCTAAGTTTTTCAAAACGACTTTTATCTTTTCTATTGGATATTTTTTCTGGTCATATTGAGCAAAAGGAGCGATGCCAATTATTTTGTTTTGAGTTTTTACTTTTTTTAAAAAAGACAAAACAGACTCAGAAGGAGTAATAGAAATTGGCTTAAAATCTTTTAAATCAACTTTCAAACCCGCTTCTTCTAATACTTTTGCGTAACGTTCCGTACTATGTTTCAATGGTTGAATAGCAGAATGATTTTTAGCTGTAAATCGTTTCTTATCTCTTCTTCCTTTATTGATTTTAAAAACAGGTAAGCCCATTCTACTAAAATAAAAGCGTAACATTTGCGAACGCAAGACATCATGAAAATCAATAATGCCATCAAATCGTTGCTGTTTTTTCAAATCCAAATACAACCTATAAATACCTAAAACACCTTTATGTCGTCCTTTTAGGTCAGGAATAATAACACGAATATTCGGAATAGTTTGAAATAGAGGCACAAAAGGCGCACGAGTTAATAGCGTAATTCGTACATGAGGATACCGACGAACCAAAACTTGAAGCACAGGAACAGTCAAGGCAACATCGCCCATAGAAGATAATCGAATGGCAAGAAGATTTTTCATTTTTTTTTTTAGACCGCTTGGCTGCGAGACCGTTCGCTTTGCTCTCTGAGAGACCGCCTTCGGCTACGAGACCGCTTCGCTGAGAGACTGCTTGACGTTTTAGCCTTTTATAGGTTTTAGGAGTCGGACGCCTCGAAGGCGTCCGACTCCTTTCGTAACAAACAACAAAAGGCTATAACATCAAGCAGTCTCTCAGCCGAAGGCTGATCTCTCAGCGAAGCGGTCTCATAGAGAGCAAAGCGAACGGTCTCGCAGCGAAGCGATCTCATCTCTACTTCCTAAGTACAGGATTCAATTCAGGGTCATTATACATTTTCATTTGCTTGTACGTTTTGACAATTCTACTACCTGATTGAAGCGCATCAAATAGCTGGTCAATAGCTAAAGAAAGGTCAATATCTTGTTGTAAAAGCACATTCAATTTATGTTGACACTTTGCCAAATGCGCCTCTGAGGCATCCGTTCTATTGGTTTCTTCGCGCATGTGATAGACTTTCAAATTCAGAATAGACAATCGGTCAATTGCCCAAGCAGGCGTTTCTGTATTGATTTGAGCATCTGATTTAGGTGTAACATTTTGATACTTATCAAAAAAGTAATCATCAATTTGCTCAACAGTATCTGTTCTCACTTGATTAGAGTGGTCAATTGTTCTTTTGATTTTTAAAGCTGCTGCAGGCTCAATATCTTCCGCTCTGATAATGTCCTCCAAATGCCACTGAACCGTATCTGTCCAATTTTTAAAAAACAATAAATGCTCTAAAGAATCGACCGAATAAGGATTCGGGCAAGGCGTATTTATATCATCTTTGATGTGATAAGCATCAATACTTTCTTTAAAAATGCGATTAAAAAGTTTGCTTGACATAGCACTTAGTTTAATTAAGTAACGTCCAAAAAATAACTCGCCAAATGACGAAGTTATTTTTTCTCCATTACTAACTTGATATCAAACCGTGTCGATTTTTTAAAACGGACACAGTTTTTAAAATAAAAAAATGTAAACAATCAAAATTCAATTGTTTACATTTCCAAGAAACATATTTTTTATAGAAAAGTAGATTGGTAACAAGTCTATTTCTTTTTCTTCTTTTTACGTTTACTACTACTCTTACGATTATTTGTTTTCTTTTGAGTTGCTCCATCTTGACGAATCATACGTTGTTGCGCCCTTCCGCCTCTTCCTCCACCGTACATCATAGATTGCATTCCATTAGGATTTACTTTTAAAGCTTGTTCTAGTTCAGCTACTTTAGTTAACAAGGTTATATCGGTAATGTCCATTTCCTTGATTTGTCTCAATTGACCTTTAGCCACTTGAAACTTTCTTTTTCCATGATTAGAATAAGCTAAATTCAATAAAACCATTGCACGGTCATTATCAGTTGGTAAACCTATATCATAAGCTTCTTGAAGTAATGCTTCGCCTTTTACAGAGTCTTTGCGTTGCATCGCAATCATACCTTGTAACAATTTGAAATAGGCTTGATTCATCTTTAAAAGCAATTTTGGGAACTTTGTATAACCCAAAATGCGCTCTGCACCATCCAAATCACCAAAGTTTAATCGTTCGGAAGCTGCTGAAATAGTACCGAGTAAAAAATACCCAACAACAAATACAACAAATACTAACCAAAAAACGAAAGCCCAGCCAAATCCCCAAATAATATTAACTAATAGTGCTAATACTAATGACGCAACAGTTGCAATTAAGCGCCATTTCAAATCCATTTTTAACATACTGAATAAAAGTTTTTTATAAGTTCTTTTGTTTCTTAAAGATTTTTAGGGAGTAGGAAAAAAATAATGTACCCAATCTAGCTTTTTCTTTTCCATTTTAAAAAACATAAAAAATAGCTCCGTAGCTATGGCTATGCACCGATTTTGTATATTTCTTAAAAAGAAAAATAAAGTCGCTATATCAGGTACATTATTTATTTCCTACTCCCTTAATAAAAAAATTAAGAGAACTTTTTATAGAAAGAGAAGCAATAAAAATTCCTTCTAATTGAAAAATTCTAATTTGAGTGCAAATATAAGAGAATTCAAAAGAAGCTAAAGTGTATTTGCTTTTTTATAACGGCATTTTTTATAAAAAGCAATAAAAAATTAAAAAAAACTTGACAAGTGACTTAAAAAAACTTACCTTAGCTTAAAAAACAAACTAAGTATAAAATGAAATCAAATTTAAGACAATTATATAGGCATTCATTGACGCTTTTGACTGATTTGTATCAACTAACGATGGCTTATGGTTATTGGCACAATCAAGTACATGAACGCGAAGCGGTGTTTCACTTATTTTTTAGAAAACACCCTTTCGGTGGAAAATATAGTATTTCGTGTGGTTTAGAAATGGTGGTTGAATATTTACAAGATTTCAAATTTGAAGTTGATGATATTCAATATTTAGGACGACTAAAAGGTTCGGATGGAAAGGCTTTATTTAATGAAAGTTTTTTGAATTATCTACAAAGAATGGAATTTCGATGTGACATTGAGGCACTTCCAGAAGGCACGGCAGTTTTTCCTCATCAGCCAATTATTCGAGTAAAAGGACCTTTAATACAAGCTCAATTGATAGAAACAGCCTTGTTGACGATTATTAATTTTCAAACTTTAATCGCCACAAAAGCAGCTCGAATATCGGCAGCAGCACAAAACGATAGTGTTTTGGAATTTGGCTTGAGGCGCGCACAAGGAATTGATGGAGGAATTAGTGCGAGTCGAGCAGCTTACATTGGTGGTTGTAATGCAACAAGTAATGTTTTGGCAGGCAAGTTATATGGTATTCCTGTTAAGGGAACACATGCACATAGTTGGGTGATGTGCCATGAAAACGAATTGACTGCTTTTGAAAATTATGCTGAAGCAATGCCAAACAATTGCGTTTTTTTGGTAGATACTTATAATACAATCGAAGGCGTTCGAAAAGCAATTGAGGTTGGCAAACAACTCAAAGAGCGTGGTTTTGACTTATTAGGTATTCGTTTAGATAGTGGTGACTTGGCTGATTTGAGTATAAAGGCGCGTATATTATTGGATGAGGCTGGTTTTGAAAATGCAGCAATTGTAGCAAGTGATAGTTTGGATGAGTACGAAATTAAAAGATTAAAAGCCAAAGGTGCGAAGATTTCGATTTGGGGCGTAGGAACTCGATTATCAACAGCTTATGACCAACCTGCATTGGGAGGCGTTTACAAATTGGCAGCTCTTAAAGATGAAAAAGGCAATTGGGACTATAAAATGAAATTATCGAATACTCCAATGAAAGTTTCTAATCCAGGGATTTTGAATGTGATTCGTTTTTATAATGAAAAAGAAGAGCCTGTAGGTGATCTAACTATTGATGAAACGGTAGAGCATTCTTCAATTGTCAAAATGTATGATGAAACGGAAAGAGATTGGAGTGTATTTAAGTCGGAAACGTTACTAAAACCGATTTTTAAAAAAGGAAAATACGTTTACGAATCTCCAAATATTCATGAAACAAGGGAGCTAGCTATTCAACAACGAAAAGCTTTTTCCTCTTTTAAAGATTATTACCCAACGGGATTAGAAAAGCATTTATATGATAAAAAAATGCAATTATTAGATAATCTGACAAAAAAATAAAAAACAACGGTTCATTTTGTAGGATTTGATTTATATTCAATTTCCTTTTTAAAAACTAACCAAGTTAAAATAATTTTTCAATGAATATATAGTATTGATTGAAAAGGCAAAATAAACATTCAATGGCATATTCTTATAAATATCCTAGACCAGCCCTAACAGTAGACTGTATTATTTTTGGTTGGGATGGAAAACACTTGAAAATACTTTTGATACAACGCGCAAATGATCCTTATAAAGGTCATTGGGCATTACCAGGTGGTTTTGTAGATACGGATGAAAGCCTAGAAGAAGCGGCATTGCGAGAGTTGGAAGAAGAAACAGGGATTAAAAACCTATTTGTAGAGCAATTATTTACTTTCGGAAAACCAGGTCGCGATCCACGCGGACGAGTAGTGAGTGTCGGGTATTATGCATTAATCAACCTGAATGATCATCCTGTAAGAGCAGCTTCTGATGCAGGAGATGCTCGTTGGTTTTTCTTTGATGAATTGCCAGATTTGGCGTTTGACCATGATTATATATTGGAAATGGCGCATAGTCGTTTGCAGGCAAAGGTTCGTTATCAACCTGTAGGTTTTGAGTTATTACCTAAGAAGTTTACTATTTCGCAGATGCGTCATTTGTATGAAAATATAATGGGCTACGAAATTAATAAACGAAATTTTCATACGAAAGTAATGAAATTAGGCATTTTACGTCAAGTGGAACGCCAAACGGATGTCGCTCATCGTCCAGCAATTTTGTATGATTTTGATGAAGAAAAATATCAAGAATTGACTCAAAAAGGTTTCAAAGACATTCTTTTTATTACAGAAGGAATGTTGCTTCGAGATAAGAGAATAGGAAGACCACTTCGTTAAGAGAGAAGAGACCGCTTCGCTGAGAGATCGCCTTCGGCTGAGAGATCATTCGCTTCGCTCATTGCGAGACCGCTTCGCTACGAGAGAAGAGACTGCTTGACGTTTTAGCCTTTTGTTACTTGCTTTAGTCGTGGTTTAGGCGTCGGACTCCTTGGATAATACCTTGATTAACAAAAGTATTTTTTATAAAAAGAAAAAAATAACAAAAAGAAACAAACGACGAAAACGTCAAGCAGTCTCTTCTCTCACAGCGAAGCGGTCTCGCAATGAGCGAAGCGAATGATCTCTCAGCCGAAGGCGGTCTCGTAGCGCAGCGGTCTAATAAA
>CAKZLT010000685.1 GCA_937127195.1 uncultured Saprospiraceae bacterium | reverse complement strand
AGTCGACCTTTGAAAAAACGCTTGGGCAAGCCATCGATTTAGAATTGGCCAGTGGCTTATGTCTTAATGAAATTGCGCTGACCCAAAAGTGGATGGCAACCGACTCTTTGATAAAGACCCATGATGAAACGAGTCTTAAGTTATTCGCGTATTTGGTTATCAAACTAAGTCAGGCGTTGAGTCGCGGCGAAGTGTGTATTGAATTATCACACGTGTATGATTTGTCGCAGAAGACGGGGGTTTTTAATAAAGACCTCGAGTCATATTTACAGCGCTATGCCACGGTGCATACTCTTTCTTTGGCGGATGGCGCAGAAAGTTTAAAGCAACTTTCCGAAACTAATCCGTATGACTTGGTCGTAAATTATCCTTTGGTTGTGATGCAGGGGCGATTGTATTTTTCGCGCTATTGGTTTTACCAACAGCAGGTATTTTACTCTATCAGTTCGCGTCTGCATTCAGTCTCTGACCAAACTCAGACTCAAACCGAAGAGCTGAGCAACACTTTGCAGACGCTTTTTGTACAAGAGGCTAATAAAGAAACGGCTCAACCCGATTGGCAAATGTTAGCCGCAGCGAATGCGTGTTTAAATCGATTTAGTGTGATCACGGGTGGCCCAGGTACAGGTAAAACAACCGTTATTGCCGAATTAACTTGGCAAATGATAAGAAGAAATGTTCATCAACGCGTTTTGTTAACTTCCGAGACTAACCTCGCGGTAGATAATGCTATCGAACGCCTGACGAGTAAGGAGCATACTTTAGTCAAACCATTGAGATTTGGAAAACCTCACAAGTTTGAAGAAGAAGGTAAAAAGTATGCAATTAGCCGTATTTCGAAATGGATTGATGGCAAAAATGAAATGCAAGACCAATATGAAGAAGCTCAATTGGAGGAAAAAACGGAGGATGATTTAGCCTTAGAGAAAGAAGATTATAGTAATAATGCAGTCCAAAATTGGATGACGCGAATTGCAGAAAAGGCACAAAGAAATGCATCTCCTAAGTACGCCAGTATTTTGAGAGACTTCACGATGGACATGGCACTACCTTCAACAGAAATGAAAATTTTATTCAAAAATAAGTATATCAAGTACGCCAATGTAGTGGGGAGTACTTGTAGTTCTTGTGGGAGTAGGGCGTTTAGTAGTGATTATATCGCTTCGTTTGCCAGTTTAAATAGGAGTGAAGAGGAACAGGAGATATTTAAAGAATTATTGTATTTAACCGAAAAACGACCAACCTCAAAAAAGATATTATCCTTGCTCAGAAGCTTAGAACTCAATCAAGAAGAATTTGATGCAATAAGAACAATTACTTTTGATGCAGTAATTATGGATGAAGCGAGTAAAGCAACGCCGCCAGAATTATTATTACCGCTTTGTTTTGGTAAAAAATCGGTTATCATCGGTGACCACCGTCAATTACCTCCGATGATACATGATAAAGACTTTCGAGAAACACTCGAAAGTTTGGACGATAAAAAAGCAAGTCAATTAGCAGAAGAAATTAATAAAAAATTTGTAGAAACTTCCCAGTTTGAAAGACTTATACTTAACCCCAAAGTGGATAAAAGTATCAAAGCAACTTTCAATATTCAGTATCGTATGCACCCCAAAATCAATGATGTGATTAAGCAGTTTTATTTGGATGAAGGTGGTTTAAAATGTGGGTTAGACCATTCTAAAGTTAATATTAAAGACCTGAATGAGCCACAAAGTCGCCATCATGGATTATTTTATCCTAATTTTATAGACCATGATACACATACTATTTGGGTGGATGTGGACGAACCTGAACAGAAAGAAGGAACTTCTCGTATTAATGTCTCAGAAGTAAAAGCTGTTGATAAAGTGCTGGAATTATTGAAGAAATCAAACGGATTTGATGCTTACCAAAATCACTGGAAGTCGATTAAAGACAAGGATAAAAGCCGACAAGAACAGGAAATTGGCTTAGTTAGTTTTTATGGAAAACAGGTTAACGAATTAAAGGTTTCTAAACGAAAAGCCTATCAATTGGGTATTCCTGTTCG
>CAKZLT010000684.1 GCA_937127195.1 uncultured Saprospiraceae bacterium | reverse complement strand
TAATTGCTTTGTATAGAAACTTTTCTACCAATGCTGATTTTCAATTCATCTTGGATGATATTGAAAATGATATTGATTTATTCAGTAATAAAACTTACAATGAAGTTTTAGATTTAATCCAAATGTAATGATAAAAAAAAATCTTCTAATCATTTTTGCCGCCTTATCTTTTTGGAGCGCTTATCCGAGTAGTGATATACCTAAGTTGACAGGAAGTATTTTTAAGGCTGCTCCTACTAAGCTCCAAATACTTAAATACAATCTATTAGGTGATGGAGTAATTGGAAGTTCTAAAATTACTTTTACTAATGAAAAAGAGTTTATTTACAAGTCATGTTCTAGTTCTACTCCATTGAAAGGAGAATGGCATACTTCCAGAGATACATTATTTCTGGAAGGTGAACATCACTTATTTCCTCTCTTTTTCATTATAAAAAGTAATGACCAAATGGTGAGTAAAAGACGACTAAAGTCTCGAAGGTTAATAGAAATCTTAAAAAGACAATAGGCATCTACCCTCATTGAATCTTGGTAACGACATTCAATGAGGGTAATTTTATTAGGCACAAATATTGGTACTATCCCCTGCTCGCACCTACATTACAATTATGCTTGAAACAACAATCTGCTCGATACTAGCTGTACTAGTAAATCGGACATAGGTATCGCCTACCTGTTGAGCATCGTGTAACCGACACTATATAATTTAAATGTAACAAATACAGTTGTAATTTTACAAAAAAAACGCCGAATACCCACAAGTATTCGGCGTTCTTAATAAAAAAGCAATTTCAAGAAAACTACTCTTCTTCTGTATTTGTATCCTCTTCTGTAGGCTCCGAAGTTTCCTTATTTTCTTCTGGTGTTTCTACTTCTTCTGTAGGCGTTTCTGTTTCTTCAGCAGGAGTTGAAATAACAGCAGCTACTTCCTCTTTCACCATGTCAGAATCATTTTTAAAGACCAAACCTTTCAAATCTGAGTCAATATAAATCGTACCACCTTCAATGAATTTACCCGCCAAAAGCTGCTTAGACAACTCATTAATGACTTCTTTTTGAAGAACGCGCTTCATAGGTCGCGCACCAAACTGCGGGTCATAACCCAAGTCAGCCAAGTAATCCAATGCCTTTTCAGTTAATTCGACCTTCAAGCCTTTCTTCGCCAACAGCTTACGAACACCTTTCAATAACAACAACAAAATCTTACCGATTTCCTCGCGACTCAACGGTGTAAACATAATCTGCTCATCAATTCTATTCAAAAACTCTGGGCGCAATTCATCTTTCAAAAACTCAAAAACTTCCGCTTTGGTAGCATCCAAAATATCTTGACGTATTTTCGGGTCATTCGTTTCTGCCAAGTCTTCAAAATTATCCAAAATCACATTTGCTCCCATATTAGAAGTCATAATGATAATCGTGTTTTTGAAATTGGCAACGCGTCCTTTATTATCCGTCAAACGACCATCGTCAAGTACTTGCAACAAGATATTGAACGTATCAGGATGCGCTTTTTCAATCTCATCCAATAGAATAATCGAATAAGGTTTGCGTCGAACCGCTTCCGTCAATTGACCGCCTTCATCATACCCGACATATCCTGGAGGCGAACCGACTAAGCGCGAAACATTGTGTTTTTCTTGATATTCACTCATATCAATTCGCGTAATCGCATTTTCATCATTAAAGAGTACTTCCGCCAATGCTTTCGCCAATTCTGTCTTACCGACACCAGTTGGTCCAAGGAAAATAAACGAGCCGATAGGTCGATTTTCATCCTGTAAACCAGCACGAGAACGACGGACGGCATCCGAAACCGCAATCACTGCTTCATCTTGACCAATCAAACGTTGATGCAATTCTTCTTCTAGTCTAATCAATTTTTCGCGTTCGGATTGAAGCATTCTAGTCACAGGAATACCCGTCCAGTTGGCAACCACTTCCGCAATATTATCTTGGTCAACCACTTCGTCAATCAAGCGTTTTTCGTCAGGAATCTCTTCCCATTTTTCTTTAGAAACGCGAAGCATTGCTTCAATTCTCGGAATATCTTCGTATTTCAGTTTAGAAGCTACATCAAACAAACTCTCTCGCTCTGCTTTTTCTTGCTCTTCTTGCATTGCTTGAAGCTCTTCTTCCAGCTTCTTGATGATATCAACGATTTCTTTTTCTTCTTCCCATTGCGCTTCTAATGCGTCAAACGCTTCACCAACATTAGCGATTTGTTCGTCTAACATTTTGAGCTTGACTTCATCTTTTTCACGCGCAATTCCTGCTCGTTCGGTCTTGAGTTGCTTATATCGTTGCTTCAATTCATAGACAGGTCCAGGCTCAGAATCCATTTCCAAACGCAACTTCGCAGCCGCTTCATCCATCAAGTCAATCGCCTTATCTGGCAAATATCGGTCAGCAATATAACGCTTAGAAAGTTCAGCAGCGGCAATTAGGGCATCATCCAAAATCGTAACCTTGTGATGCTGCTCATAACTCGGAGCCAATCCGCGCAAGATAGAAATAGTATCTTCAATGCTCGGTTCATCGACGACAACTGTCTGAAAACGACGTACTAACGCTTTATCTTTTTCAAAATGCTTTTGATATTCGTCCAAAGTTGTCGCACCAATAGTGCGTAATTCTCCACGCGCTAAGGCTGGTTTCAAGATATTAGCGGCATCCATTGCGCCACTTGATTTACCTGCA
>CAKZLT010000683.1 GCA_937127195.1 uncultured Saprospiraceae bacterium | reverse complement strand
AAATTATAGAACCATCAATTATAGCCCTGAATGGGCGATATATATTGCGCTCATTCAGGGCTGATTAGGCGAATTTTTCATGTTTTAATTCATCGGGACAAGCCCCGATGCTGTAATATTTCACCCCTTTGGGGCTTTTTCGTAAGAAGACTTGATTTTGTCTTAACTATACGGCTATGCCTTTATAGGTTTAGAGAATCGAGAAAAAAGTACTAATGACCAACTCAAATCATATAGAACCATTATTTTTTTTAAAAACATAAATCAATGAAAAACAGATTTAAATTGAGATTAATTATTCTAACGGTATTAAATGTATTTCTTCTAGTGAATAATACTTTTGCACAAATAGAAGAAATTTATAAAGCAGGTAACGGAACCGAAATCCCAGTAAAATTCAAATCTCTAGATCCAGATGATATATTTAAACTGAACGTTCATGTTGGACCTTCTTATCAAGCAGGAAAGCTGTATTTTGGTGGTGTATCTTATGAATTGCCAAGTAAGCTTTTTCTTCATGCACAATTCGGAGCTAATTTTGAAATAGACGATAATGGAAAAAGGTATTTTGGTTTGGGAACTAACATTGAAGCAAACTATTTTTTTCTTTCTAAAAAGAAACCATCAAAAATTAAAAGAATTTTAAAGTCAGAGTACATGAAAAATGACGTTATAGCTCGTTATGTAATGGAAAAAGCATTAGAAAAGCGTGTCTCTCATGGAATACACTTAGGCTTTATTGATGCAGGAATCGAAACGCCTCAGATATTAACTTATAATACTTACGTTATCGGTTATTCTTGCTTAACGGTTAAACAATTACACCTCTTAATCGGAAAAATCAAGATTAAAAAACGGATACAAACTTTTAGTCGTTTTAATGCAGATTTACTTATTCACAGGAATATTAAGTCTTATGACGGGAGAACGCTTGTAGATAATGACTTTCCAACCTACGGAGCTAGGCTTTATTATGATACCTATTTTCCGTTATGGTTAGCTAATGGAAGGTCAAATATACACATAACATTTGGTCTTGAAACACTTGTTGACCCTGAGGATGATTGGAATTTGAATATAATTTTTGGGTTTGGTTATGGTCATCGACTTTTGTGAAAAAATGATTTTAGGAGCTACTGACTTTGGTTGGTAGCTTTTTCTTTTGGGTAACTTTTTCATTTTCTTTTTTTGAAAAATTGACATTTATCAACCTAATGTAGTGACACTAATCATCAAAAAAGCGCGCTTAAAGCACGTTCTTTGAATTATTCAAGAAAATTTCGTTGGTAATACAACATATAGATATTTTGTTTTGATGGGTTCTTTTGATTGAGTTTTATGCAATTAGCAGTTTAGCCTTTGGGTTGAGCTGCTTTTTTTGTTTTAAAGTAGAATCTTTAAAAGATAGGTTGCTTTTAATATTAAAAAACAATAACTTTGTAGCTCAAAGTGCTTTTAAAAAAAATAAAATGAAGACACAAAACATCATCAAAGTAATTGCCGTATTATTTACATTATTCATAGGATTCATTATTTATTCTGCGAATAAAGGCAGCGATTTATTTTTCTTTAAAATAATAACCTTTCCTTATGGGGATAAATTTGCACACGCAATTCTAATAGGAACACTGGCTTTTATCCTTAACCTCGCCGCAAATGGGAAAACTGTTTCTTGGTTAGGAAAAAAGTGGTTACTCATTAGTTTTTTAATGCTTCCGCTGGTGACAATAGAAGAATTTTCTCAAATTTTTATAGATAATCGAACCTTTGACTTAATAGATTTAGGAGCGAATTATATTGGAATTGCCATTGCAAGTTGGGCAATTTTAAAAATGAAGGGAAGGACTATTTCTTTAGCGTAATAGCCAGCAAGATAGATTTTTTTGATTTTTAATCTTTATCAAAAAAACCTATCTTTAGACCCCTAAAATCGTTCCTATGAAACCAGAGAAATACATCAAGAATTATATTAATGGCGAGTTAGTTCCGCCAATTTCGGGTAATTATATTGATTTATACAGTCCAGCAGTTGGCGAAGTATATGCTTTTGCACCAGATTCTTCTAAGAAAGATGTGGATGAAGCCGTGGAAGCTGCCGAGAAAGCATTTCCAATTTGGTCATCAATGGGAGTCAAGAAGCGTTTTCGATTGATGATGCGATTAGCATTACCATGACCTATTACCGCAATAACATTATTCACTTAATGATTTTACCATCGTTAATTGCTTGCTGTTTTACCCATTACCGTAAAATGACTCGTGATCAGCTAGGTCAAATAATCAGTGATTTTTATCCGCTATTACAAGCTGAGTTGTTTATGCAGGTTGATGACTTAACCAGTTATGTAGAACAACTTATTGCTGTGCTGGTTGAACAAG
>CAKZLT010000682.1 GCA_937127195.1 uncultured Saprospiraceae bacterium | reverse complement strand
TCTCCATTTTTATCAGTATATTCTTGAAAAATATTCTCTTCGCCTGTGTACCAAATATTCAAGACTTTTCCGCCTCCTTTCCAATCCGCATTACCAATTATCTTAACTTTAACAGACAATTCATTTTTTTTATTATTGGGTACTTTATCCACAGGTCTCAACAAAATATCCATCAAACTTTCGGTTGTGTTGACAATATCATCCGTGCAATGCTTACCTAATTGATAACCTGTCGTGGTCGGTTCTAGGCTTGCTGCGGTATTCCTTTTCGCAAACTGAAATTCTACTACCGCATCATCAACCGTTACTGATTTTTGATTATCAACGACACCTTCTCGCTCAATTTTATCCAACAAATCACTAATTTTTTCGAGTGTTTTGCCTGACGATTTCTGCATACTTCCTAGCTTCACTTCTAATTTTTGACTTCGTTTGATGTCTATTTTAGAAATTTGAGCCTGCAATTTTTTTATTTTTGATTTATCATTACCAATATCTGTTCGGATACCTTTAATCTCGGTTCTATCTTTTTGAATACTTGTTTCTATATCTTCGATTTGATTTTTTATAGCAACAATATTTCCTTCCGATTGCGAAATATCATTTTCAAAATAAGAACGATGTTTGTTTAATTTATCTCTCAAAAAGGTTTGATAATTCTTCGCTTCATTCAAGCCTTCAACCATATTATGCTTTTGGTTCAACTTCATTATCTTATCAATCAAAGCTTGATCGCGCTTCGTTCGGTTGCCTTTTCCGAGTTCGTAAGCGATACTGTAATTCAATAAAGCTTTTACAGTATCTTCCTTTTCTTCAAAAATCATCGCCTGTGCCATATAAAAAGTCACTGGATTTTTCTGAATCATTTTGATTTTCATTCTGTCACCTTTCTCTCCTTGACGCGCCAAGATGGTTTCCAAATCCAACAAATTGCCCTGTTTAATTGCTGCATTAAAAGATTTTTCAACCTTATTCGGTGCAACCAAAGCCACTAATCTAGTCCAAAAAGTAACTCTCGGGCGTTTTCCTGCTGGTTCGGGTGCGGTAGATTTTTCGTAAGCCACAGGTTTCACTACCTGAAATTGAGGCATTTGGGCATATTCAAATTGCTGTTTTTCTGCCAAGTTTCGAGTTCTATCTCTCGCATCATCAAATAACTTAATCCAAGAAGATTTTTTCAAGTTGCTTTTTTGAGTTTGTCGGCGCAAAGCTGCCAAAAACGATTGTGTAAATGCGCCACCTTGCGTTTCGCTGATATAAGAAGGTTGACCGCTTCGGCTACTTGACACGACAATCATTCCTTTCGCCTCCAAAAACAAGCGACGATATTCTTTTTCGGATAATAAAGGTGGAGTCAAGCTCGAAACGTTATCGTTTTTACTTGCATATTGAATACCTTCCAAATCCAATTCGTTATTACACGCCTCGCCTATGAGTATTGTCAATCTCGCATTTCGTTTTTGTAATTCCGCTTGAATTTCAGCAAAATCAACCGCGGATTCATCTAGCTGCTGTTCTGAAATCGCCCCAGATGTGTTCTGAAATAACAGATTAGGGTAAGGGCTACTTTCATTTTGATAACCGTGTCCCAAAAAATAAAACAGCACAATATCATTCGACAAATCCTCATCTCCCAAATCTCCCATCACACTCTGATAGCTTCCGAGTGTGAATGCATCGCCTGTCCGATAATACAATTTTGGTGTAATTCCTGTTTGATTGGCAATATTCTCGACTTCTTGCGACAATAGGTCGAAAGATTTTTTCGTTCCGTTACCAATTGTTGCATCTTTGGTTGCAGCAAAAATTATAGCATGAATGCGTTGTGCTTCCAAGCTATTTGAGATGAATAGTAAACTAGTCAATAATAAAGTAATAGTAAAGTATTTTCTATTTATCATAGGAAGGGTAATTTGATTTCGTTTTTTTGTTTTTTATAAAAAAAATAAAAGCACAACTTATTCCAGCACGCAGTTTTAGAGTAAAATTAGTAAATTTTACAACTTACTATTCTTAATCAATTTTGATACATAAAAGGTAAATACCAAATTATGAAAAAACAAATCTACTACGCTTTACTTCTTTGTGTTTTCGCTGCATTTAGAGCAGAAGGACAGCATAGTATTGCTACCGAATTGATAAAAAAAATTGAAGAAGTACAAAAAAAAGCAGCGAAAGGATATGAGTTAAGAAATAGTGAAGCCTTGATAAAAGCGGCAGATATTCTTATACGTAATCCTGAAATACAGCAATTTGAAGGCGAAATTAATACGGATACTATTCAAAAAGAGCATCAAGTTGCAATGAATATTGAACCTACTTTTTTTAATCCTACCCAACTTTTGGCAGATGCCGAAGAGTATCGCCCTGTTGATGCACGCATTTTGAAATGGCGGATTCGTTTTTTACAAAAAAAATTAAAAAATTATACTAAAATGGCTGTCAACATCAAAGAATTAGGCGGCGGTATTAAAGTCAAGAATTATTTAGTTTATTCTAAAAATAGCAAAACGATTGCTACTAATTTTCCTAAAAATAAAACGATTACGCTATCTGTTCGTGTTGGAAATGACCTACGTTTGAGTGTTTGGGATAAGGATAAGAAAAAGCGAATTGGAAAGAGTGAGTTTATTGGAAATGCTCGTATAATCAGCTTTACAACAAGTGAAGCAGGTATTTATCAAATCAAAATCGAAAATGTTGCCACAGAAGCAAACGACTGCCTTTTGATGATTGAGACGAAGTGATTTTTTTTTGTGATTGGTGATTGGTGATTGGTGATTGGGCTTTTATTGGCAACCAACTAACGACCAATCACTAATCACCAGTCACCAATCACCAATAACTAAGTAATCAATCGTCGAATGATTTGTCGCATTCGTTTATCAATATCTTTATATGGCAACTCCTCATTGGCGGTATATAGAACAATAATAGCGTATTGTTTTTCCTCTTTTTCAAGAAAATCATATAATAAATGCTTCTGTAAACGGTAAGTTTCGCGGATTTTTCGTTTGATACGATTCCGCTTCACGGCACTTTTGAAGCGACGCTTGGGCACACTAACTGCAAATTGAGCGGGAAAAGGTGTATTCAGAGGCATCTCTAGCCAAATGATGCGGAGTGGGTATTTTGCAAAAGATTGACCTTCTTTATTAAAAAGTCGTTCTATGGTTTTTTTACTTTTGAGTCGTTCGGCTTTGCAAAATGTAAAAGACATAATTTAGAATAGTATCATCAAATCTGTTCGTGGTTTTCTAGTTTCTGGATTCTGTTACGGCTATTTCAATCAACAGCGGTAGCAGAAACTAGAAACCAGAATCCTAATCAGATTAAGTAAATGGTGTTTGGAATGACCACACAAAATCATAAAGTACCAAAATAACTCTTCACTTAAATAAAAGCAATTATATCTTTCATTAAGTAAATACAACAGAAATAGAGATGACTAAATTACATAGCCATCTCTACTCTAAAAATATAATAAACGCTTGCTGCCTGGAAATAATCCAAACAATAAATAAGCTATTTAGTGTTTACTTTAAACGACGCTCGTCAGAAACGGTCAAATCTTTTCTCCCCTTCTTTCTACGTGCAGCCAACACTTTTCTTCCACTTTTCGTGCTCATGCGCTCTCTAAAGCCATGCTTATTCTTACGTTTTCTTCTCGACGGTTGGAACGTTCTTTTCATTATCTATAATTTGAAATAAATTTTCTAAAAGCGAATGCAAATATAGAATTTTTTATATAAAACTAGCAATCTCATTCATAAATTTATTTTTTATTAAAAAATAACCTTCATTAACACTAAAAAATAGGGTAGCGGGCTAATTTTGAACCTGATTTTTTTGTGCTTTTTTACATGAAAAAAATACAAAAAGTTTCAAGTTGGATAATGTTTTTCATTATATTTGTATTATAAAACAAGCAAGTAATGACAATAGCCATTGTTGGTTCACGGATTTTTGATGATTATGACCTTTTGAAAAGCGTCATGCAACCTTTTTTATCTAAAACGCAACAAATTGTTTCGGGAGGAGCAGAAGGCGCAGATAAGCTGGGCGAAAAATGGAGCTATGATTTTTTGAATCAACCTCCAATTATTATTCGACCACAATGGCGCGAACTCAATCATCCTGATGCATTAATAAAAAAAGATAAAAATGGGCAAACTTTTGATGCTCGTGCTGGCATTCGACGAAATGAACAAATCGTGCAGCAAGCTGATATAGTTATTGCTTTTTGGGATGGTCAATCAAAAGGCACGCGTCATACGATCAATTTTTCAAGAAAATTAGGAAAAACAATAAAAGTCATCAACTTTCGCCAAAATGTTCAAATGGCGTTACCTTTTTAGAGATTTTAGGACTTATTCCAAAGCCTAAAATCTAGCGAATACTTGCCTCCGCCTGAGAGCATTAGTACTATATAAGGTATTGCATACATGATTGGTTTTTCTAATTTTGAAAAAGGGTCATTAAAATGTACCATAAATATAGCAACCAACATAGTGAACAATAATGGAAAAGCAACCGCACGAGTAAATAGTCCTAACATTAATAATATTCCACACAAAAACTCTGCAAATACGGTTAAAAACAATGAAATTTCAGCTCCTAAACCTAAGAAATTCATAAATTCAATCTCGCCACCAGCCAATAGTTTTTGTAATTTTCCTAGTCCATGACCATATATCATCGTAAAACCAAACGTTATACGAAGTAATAAAAGGCTAATGTCATTCAATTTTGATTGGCGTTCTTCACTAAATACTGGAATTAGTTTCATTTTTTATTTTTTTTCTTCACTTAATAAATCCAACTGTATAATTATTTTTTAACGTCCGTACTTAAGAATTAAGCAGTTCATTTAATTCTTCACCATAATCGAATTGCAAATCTTCATGTAGTTTCAAAACCGTCTTTTTGATAATATTAATTTGTCTATAATAAAGATTAGATAGTATGGTATTTCTTTTGAAAGATGGTTTAAATTCATTCAATTTTTGGCAAAAATAGATTAGTAATTCTACTTGAGTTTCCTTTTTTTGGGAGTATCGAATATACTTTTTGAGGTTGCGCAAGATTTTTTGAATACTTTTTTTAATATAAAAAAAACTCTTCCTGTTCACTTCTTCAAATTGACTATCCATTTCCAGTTTCACACTTCTTATATAACTATCTTCGTCATGCGCTTCATATAATAAGTAAGTCAACAATTCTTTATTTTCCTTCTTGAATTTTGATAATCTCAGACAAATTTCCACTAATTCTTTAGAAGAATAATTATTCAATTCAGTTCTTAATTCTTTAACCGTTGCCGTTTTCATAAGAAGGTTTTACTTGATTTTACCAATCTATTTTTTTATTTTCATTAAACTATACACAATATAAAATATATTAGTTTAATCAAAAAATGATTAAGTTAGGGATATAGGTAATAAATAACCTACCACAAAGAACGTCATTGTTTTTTATTTAGACAAGGCAAAAAACGGAGTCCTAGCATCGCTAAG
>CAKZLT010000681.1 GCA_937127195.1 uncultured Saprospiraceae bacterium | reverse complement strand
GAAGGTTTAGCAGATTATCTGAATGTTGATGTTGGTGATACATTGGTTCTGATTAGTTCTGGCTATCATGGAGCGAGTGCTGCGGGTGCTTATTTGGTCAAAGGTTTAATTAAATTTCCTTCGCCAGAATTGAATAATCAAATGATTTATATGCCTTTGACGGCTTCTCAGGACTTTTTTGCGGCAGATGGCTTTGTCACAACACTTGTGATTGACACGGATAAGCCAAATAAAATTGGAAAAATCACTGACAAATTGCAAAGTGATTTGGGTGATGAATACGAAGTCATGCCTTTCGTCGAACTGATTCCGAATTTGATTCAAGCTCGACAGTTCAAGGAAGGAAGTAGTCTTTTTATGCTATTTATATTATATGCGATTATCACTTTTGGTATTTTTGGAACTATTCTGATGATGATAAAAGAGCGTCAATATGAATTTGGTGTATTAACCGCAATTGGTCTCAAACGCTCAAGATTGAGTATTATCGTTTGGTTGGAAACTATTTTTATTGGTCTGATTGGGGTTGTAGCTGGTGTTTTAGTTTCGTTAGGAATAACTCATTATTTAAAAGCAAATCCAGCTAAATTGACAGGAGATGCAGCAAAAGCTTACGAAGAATTTGGTATAGAACCATTAATTACAGCTTCTACTGCACCCGAAATATTTTATAATCAAGCCATTACGGTATTTATAATTGTAACGCTTTTGGCATTGTATCCAATTTTTAAAATATCAAAATTGAAGCCGATTGAGGCAATGAGAGCTTAGGTTTTAATTAATAATTAGGAATTAACAATTAATAATTATGCTTTTAATAGTGTGTTTATTTTTTAGTTAAAAATTGATAGTTACTTATTATGGTGTATTTATTTTTTTTTAAAAAAAGAAGCCTTGCATCAGAATAGGAAATTATTAATTGATAATTATTAATTGATAATTAAAAAAATAAAACATGATACCAATATTAGCATGGAGGAATATATGGCGAAGCCGAACGCGGAGTTTGGTGGTCATCAGTGCTGTTGCATTAGGAATATGGGCGTTGTTGTTATTGCTTGGATTTTCGCAAGGAATGATAGCAAGTTACATCGAAAGTGCTATCGAAAATCAAACATCACACATTCAAATTCATAATAAAGACTTTCAGAAAGATAAGGAAGTTAAATATATAATTGAAGATAGCGACCGCTTAATGAATGCGTTGGCAAAGGATGAAAACGTAGAAAATACGACACTTCGCTCGCTTTCAATGGGAATGATTGCTACTGCAAAAGGAGCGCGAGGTGTGGCAATTAGAGGAATTAATCCGATTGAGGAGGCTAAAATAAGTCGATTAGATACCAAAATAATAGATGGTGAATATCTTTCTGATAAAGGAAGAAACAGCATAATCATTGGTAAATCATTGGCTGAAAAACTCAAAACTAAATTGCGCAAAAAGGTCGTTTTGACATTTCAGGATGTTGATAATAATCAAATACAGGCAGCATTCAGAGTCACGGGAATTTATACAATGGGCAATGCAAAGATAGATGAAGCCTTCGTTTATGTTAGAAACAGCGACTTAAATCGTTTGCTAGGTATTGAGAAAGGTGGACACGAGATTGCTATTTTGGCAAATGATATTGATGACGTAGAGTTAGTGACGGCTAGTGCAAAAAGTGAAGTCGATACCCAAAAAATAGCAGTTGAGCCGTATTATGTCATTTCGCCAGAGTTGAATTTATTCAATGAGCAGATGAGTTCGAGTACAGGAATTATAACGGCTATTATTATGTTGGCGTTGATTTTTGGAATTATCAATACGATGTTGATGGCGGTTTTGGAGCGCACAAAAGAGCTTGGAATGCTTATGGCAATCGGAATGAATAAGGGAAAAGTCTTTTTGACAATTGTATTTGAAACCTTATTGCTGTCGATGATTGGCGCGCCTATCGGAATGTTGCTAGGCTGGCTGACAATTATGGCAACTAATCGCACTGGAATTGACTTGACTTCTTACCAAAAAGGGCTTGAACAATTCAATATGAGTGGGATGGTGTATCCTTCATTGACTCCTGATACTTATGTTACGGTGGCTTTTGCAGTTTTTATAACGGCTTTATTAGCGTCTATTTATCCTGCTAGAAAGGCAGTGAAGTTGAGACCTGTGGAGGCAATGCGAAAAATTTAATTAATAATTCTGTTTTGACAGACTTTGAGATTGTATTAGATAGTTGTTATTCACTTTTTTTTAGAAGGTGTGAATGAGTTGAATTTTAGAATTAAAAAAGCAATAATTATTAATTGCTAATTATTAATTTTTAATTAAAAAAGAAATGAATACAGTAATTAGAACATCAGATGTTCATAAAATATATAACGAGACACAAGTACCTGTTCATGCTTTGAATGGTGTTAATTTGGATATTGAAAAAGGAGAATTTACAGCGATTGTTGGGCCTTCGGGTTCAGGTAAGTCAACGCTTTTGAATATAATTGGCGGTTTGGATAGACCAACAAAAGGTGGCGTTGAAGTTGGAGGACAAAACATTTCTAAGCTAACGGATAATCAGTTGATTGACTTTAGAAAAGATAATATAGGTTTTGTTTTTCAGGCGTATAACTTGATTCCTGTTTTGACAGCTAAGGAAAATGTGGAATTTGTAATGCTGTTACAAAAGCGTTCTAAAGAAGAAAGAGATGCTAGAGTAAAAGAGTTGATGGAAGCAGTTGGTTTGGGCGACCGATTACATAATCGACCTGCTGAATTGTCGGGCGGACAGCAACAACGTGTTGCCGTTGCGCGAGCTTTAGCTCCAAAACCAACCTTTATTCTTGCGGATGAACCTACCGCGAACCTTGATTCTAAGTCAACCAAAGACCTTTTAGATATTATGGCGCGATTGAATAAGGAAGAAGATATTACTTTTGTGTTTTCGACGCATGATCAACGTGTTATTGATAGGGCTAGGAGAGTAGTGACGTTAGAAGATGGCGTGATTGTATCGGATGAAAGACGAGAGAATAATTAATAATTGCTTTTGTTTATTCCTTTGATTATATCAAAGCGTCGGACGCCTGCGAGGCGTCCGACGCTTAAACCCTGAATTTTACCTTAATTCCGTTTAATTTTTATCCTTAATTTTCAAAAAAATGAAATATATATATATAGTAATACTTTTGGTATTGCCTTGGGGATTGTATGCTCAAGAAGACTCAATTGATGTTGATTCAGAAGAAGAAAAAATCAAAAATTGGTCATTGAC
>CAKZLT010000680.1 GCA_937127195.1 uncultured Saprospiraceae bacterium | reverse complement strand
ATCATTGCAAATGCCATAGCTTTTTTTGCCATCAATTGCTTCAATCAACGTGTGATTGCGAATGTTGTAAATGACAATTTCGGTTTGTTTTTGTGTTTGAAAATGATTAAAAGCATATAAAACACTCAATATCATTGCAAAAACCAAAGTGACTATCCAGCCTCTTCCCATTTTTTTTCGGATGAACAATTCACTTTGATTGATGTGTGCAGAAGCCAGTTTTTTATAATTTTCTAATGTAAAAATAAGGCTACCAATCATCCCAAATAGCAACAGCATTCCTAATCCTGACATTTGAATATTACTGATTTTTCCTATTGGCAATTCATTCAAACCAAAAATAGCACGATTAACTATTTCGATAATACCATTCAACAACCAACCAAAAATAGAAGCCAGCCAATCACTAAAAACACCTGAAATCATAGTCAATATTCCAAGTACCAAAATTGCCATTGCAGCAGGAATCACTACCAATCCTGACAGCCAGAACAAAGTCGGAAACTGATGGAAATAATATAATGTAACAGGCAAAGTTCCAATTTGCGCACCGAGTGAAACCGTTGTCAATGTCCAAATATAGTTTAGAAAATTAGTCGGATAATTGGATAATTTGCACCATGAACCAGTCGGAATGTACCACAGTCGATAGATAATCGGTTGAAAATAGACAATTCCTAAAACCGCCAAATATGACAATTGAAAACCAACACTTTTGATTAAGTATGGATTCCAACAAAGTAATAAAAATGCAGACGCGGCGAGGTTATTATAAACCGAATTGGGCGTTTTCATATAGTTCCCTATCACGACAAAAGTGAACATTGTAGCAGCGCGAAGCACTGAAGGCGAGCCGCCCGTTAAGAGCGCGAAAAGCCATAATCCAGCAATTACAATAGCGGGTTGCCATTTACTGTATTTATTTTTTCTTCTAAAAAATAGCTTCAATAATTGTTGCAAAATCCAAGCAATAATACCAACGTGCAAACCAGAAACCGCCAAAACATGAATTGCCCCAGAGTCAGCATAAGCCTTTTGAATGTCTTCGCTCAACGCTTCTCGGTAACCCAAAATTAAAGCTGCACCAACCGAATAAGACCTTTCTGATAGATTTTGTTGGAGAATTGACAAGCCTTTTTTTCTCATTTTAAATAAAATACTCCAAAAGGATTTACCTTTATTTTCATCTATTTTTAACCAATTACTTGACTGAACAAAGGTTTGATAGTGTAGATTTTTGAAATGTAAATAGGCTTTATAATCAAACTGATGAGGATTTTGAGGCGATTGGATTTCATTAATCCAACCTTTTAAAAGTATTTGGTCGCCATAATTGAGTTGTTCCGAAAGGCTATCTTTTTTAATATAAACAAGCAAATCCCCCGAAGTTTGACTTGAATCTATCATCAGAGTTTTCGCTCTAAATTTCACCCATTTGTCAATTGTTGGCATTTCGGTAATTTGCACAACGACGTGAGATTTTTTGTCTATTTTTTTTATAAAAAAATCAGCAGTCTCACGCTCATCAAAGCTACTTCCTATCTGAAATCCAAATAAAAACAATGCTAAAATAGCCACAACTCCAAATATTTTACTTGCATAAAAGCCTTTCAAATATCTTTGCATTATTACTAAAATGGGAACAAAACTGGCGCAAATATACCATAAAACAGGTAGATTCAATATCCAATAAATCGACAATATTAACCCTATTAAAAATGGTAGTAAAATTCTTAAAAATGGTGTTTCGTGCCAGTTGAAGTTCATTAATGGAGAATTTAATATCTATTAAGTCCCTTAAAAAAGGTTTAATCTTAGATACATTGTTTTATTCATAGCGTACGAATATAATAAAAATAGTAATTGTAGTGAATGTTATAATATAAATGATTTGGTTTGCATTTTAAAATAGATTTAATTTGGTCAAATTAAATCTATTTACTTTTATCAAAGTAAAACCTTATTTATATGTTAAAAATAAGAAAATTACAACCGTCATTACCGTTTTTTCGTTTTACGAAAGCTGGATATTTTAAATAAAAAACTGATATAATTAATATATAATGGATTTTGAATCAATCAACCCTTACAATAATGAAGTTGTTTACACACACGAAGCAACCGCATTAGATAACATTGATGTTTTTATTAAAAAAGGGCATTCCGCATACTTAGATTGGAAAGATAAAACTTACGAAGAACGAGCTGTTCAATTCCAACATTTACGTCAAATGTTAATTAATTTGACGGAAGAATATGGTGCAATTGCCACCAACGAAATGGGTAAGCCATTGACAGAGTCGGCAGCAGAATTAAACAAATGCGCTAACTTGTGCGATTTTTATTCTAAAAATGCAAAGGCTTTTCTAGCTACTGAATTTATAGAAACGGAGCATTATAAAACAATGGTTACTTATGAACCAATAGGTGTAATTTTGGGTGTAATGCCTTGGAATTATCCTTTTTGGCAAATCATGCGTTTCGCTATTCCTACAATGATGGCAGGAAATGCCGTTGTCGTCAAACCAGCTCCTAATACTTTTCAGTGTGCTAAAGCTTTGCAACATTTGTTTTGGGAAGCAGGATTTCCGCGTGATATATTCCAGGTGTTATTCATACCCGAAATTTTGACTGAACTAGCCATAAAAGATATTCATATTCAAGGTGTTGCTTTTACTGGAAGTACTAAGGGCGGTTCAATTATAGCAAGTCGTGCTGGTAAATATTTGAAGAAAAGCGTATTAGAACTAGGTGGAAATGATGCTTGTATCATATTGCCAGATGCTGATATAAAAGCGGCTGTCGAAAAAGCGGTGGCTTCACGTTTTGGAAATGCTGGACAAGCCTGTATCGCAACCAAACGATTAATTATTCATAAAGATATTAAGCATTTGGTCATGCCTTTATTGCAGGAAGCTGTTGAAGCACTAAAAGTAGGTAATCCGATGCTCAAAGAAACAAATATTGGTCCATTGGCTAGACCTGACTTGGTAGAAAATATCGAAAGACAAGTCAATGAATCCGTAGAAATGGGTGCAGAAATTCTTATTGGTGGAAAACGCATCAAGGATACTAATTTCTTTGAACCAACCATTTTAACGAATATACCAAAGGAAAGTCCAGCTTACAAAGAGGAATTATTTGGACCTGTGCTTTCTGTTTTTGTAGTTGAAAGCGAAGAAGAAGCGATTGAATTGACAAATGATTCGATTTATGGATTGGCTGCTGCCGTTTGGACGCGTGACTTTAAGCGCGGTGAAAAGGTGGCAAAACAGCTTAATGTTGGAACGGTTGCCATCAATGCGCGCGTTTCTTCTGATGCTAGAATGCCATTTGGAGGTGTGAAACAATCTGGATATGGACGCGAATTGTCTGTGTCTGGGATTCGAGAATTTGTTAATCAGAAGTCTATTGTTGTTGCGTAGATTATGTTAAAAAGCGTCGGACGACTCGAAGTCCTCCGACGCTTAA
>CAKZLT010000679.1 GCA_937127195.1 uncultured Saprospiraceae bacterium | reverse complement strand
CTTAGAATTACTTAGGGGAATATGAAATAAATGAAACTATCATTAAATGAACAAGTAGCCTTAGTCACTGGTGCATCTAGGGGAATAGGGGCAGCTATTGCTGATGCATTAGCGAATGCTGGAGCATTTGTTATAGGTAACGACCAAGATACTCCTGGAGGAGGAGGCTTCTCTTCTGCTCAGCAATTTGTAGGTTCAATCGATGAGTTTAAAATATATAGGAGAGAACTTTCTAGAGAAGAAGTTGTTGCGGTATACAATGATAATACAAAATATAAAGAGCCTTTTGAACGTGTTAAAGAAACAGTGAAACCAATTAGAGATAATAATAAGAGAAAAGCTCGTAGAGTAAATTGGTGGAAATTTGGAGAAAGAAGACCAGGAATGAGAAAAGCATTAGAAGGTTTAAATGCTTATTTTTGTTTACCCAAAATTGCAAAATACACCTGTTTCCAAGCCATAGATATTTCAATTTTACCATGTGAAGCTAATATGGCAGTAGCTAGTAGTGATTTTTTTATTCTTGGGATTCTTAATTCAAAAATTCACTTAGATTGGGTAAAAGCACAAAGTTCAACATTAAAATCAGATATTAGATACACAAATACAACTTGTTATGAAACCTTTCCATTCCCAAAAAATGTATCAGAAAAGGCAAAAGAAAAGGTTCGAGTGATAATGACCGAATTAGAAAACTTTAGAAAGCAAGAAGCCATTGAAGCAAAAATAACAATAACAAAATTTTATAATCTGTTTATCAATGAACCATCAAGTAAGTTATTCAAGCTACATGAAAAATTAGATAAAGCAGTTTGTTTAGCGTATGGCTGGAAGTATAAAGAACAGAAAAATTATAATGAAGAATTGTTAAAACTGAATGAAGAAAGATTTGAAGCTGAAATATAAAAGAATAATAAAATAAAATAAGCCTGCGCCCAACAAATGCAACATTTGCCAGTCGCAGCAAAAGCTGCGACCGTCATTGTTGCGGGACGTTAGGTGTCATTAAGAAAAAAAATAAAAACAAATTTCATAAACAATAAAATCATGTAAAATGAAACAGATTACAAAATCTTTATTTTTAGTTTTACTACTACTTGCTACTTATTCGCTGATTGGACAGCACTCTAAATTCCCAACATTAGAGGAACGAGTAAATACTTCAACTTTCGTTATTGAAGGAGAAGTAATAGAAAAAGAAACTTACTATGACAGCGAAAAAGACCAAATTTGTACTGCAAACAAAGTGAAGATATATAAACAATTTAAAGGAGAATTTTCGAATGATTACTTTACTATCATTACAAAAGGAGGAAAATATGGTGATTTGATTCAATATACCACACACAGTTTTCAATTAGGACTAAATGATTTTGGTATTTTCTTTTTGACTGATAACAATTACTATACACATGATTTAGGAAATTATCCACAAAAGATTTTTCAAGGACATCCGCATTATGGCTTCCTAGGATATTACTCTTCGGAGAAAAACAAAAAACTGTATGCTTATGACATCTATCAAAAATATGACAATTTAGAAAGAGATTTACTGCAAAAAATCGAAGCTACGACAGGACAAGGACGAATAGTCAAATCTTTAACACCTAGAGAAAACGAAATAAATGATTTGGTTAAAGAACTGAATAATAATTCCATTGAAACAATAGTGGAATATACAATTGAAAATCCTTCTTTAACAGGTGCTTTGAATGAGTACTTAGAATTTGACTTAAATTTATCTTCTCTTCTAACTTCAGAGGAGTTTTTTAGCGGAGAAATACTTGTGAATTATAATAGTTTAACATTTGGAACTAATTTAGCAGCAAGTGGAATTCTTACTATCACAAAAGGAACAGTGATATTAGCTCCAAATTATACTTTAACAGTAAATGATGTTTCTCCTTCTCAACTTAAAATATCAGTAACAAGTACGTCAAATAATCCTAATACACTTTACCTTATTAATAATTCTTCTGAACAATTAGTTCATCTGAAAATAGACCTTTCCAATTTATCTGGTAATACAGGAATTAATTTTGACGAAATCAATATGCAAGGGGTAAGTGAGTTTTTTGATATTTCAACGAATATTGTTGAACCATTTGATTTTGTCCGAGCAAATGATAAATTAGTTATGGATGTTAGTGCTTTTATGACTCCACAAATTTATAGTGTTCACCCACCCGTTGTTAGAGGAGGGATAGATACTCTCTATATACGTGGAATAAATTTTGGAGATACTCTCACACCACTAAGTAGTCGGGTCGAATTTGAAAATGCAGACGAAGCCTCTGGCTGGATGAAACCATTTTCAAGAGATTATGTTTTTTGGTCAGATACATTAATCATGGTAAAAGTACCAGCAGTAGGTTCTGGTGTTCCTAGTAATGTGTCAGGACAAGTTCGTAATTATGCAGGGACTGGTGATATAAAAGTTCTTAGACAGGGGCAATATAGTCAAACAAAGCATATTGACGTAAAATTTTCGGTTAGAAGTTTTCAAACAGGTTTTCTTCCTTCATTCCCTCAAGTACTTGTTAATAGAAATGGAATTGGAGGTTACACGTTAAGTTATGACCCAAATTTTTTAACATTCCCAAATTCGAGCTCTGGAGGTACAGCAACGCCTATTGAGATGTTTGAAAAGGCTTTAGTTATGTGGCGCTGTTCAACAGGTGTAAATTTTATTGTGAATGATTCTATACCTAATCTACCACTAGAGAACCCT
>CAKZLT010000678.1 GCA_937127195.1 uncultured Saprospiraceae bacterium | reverse complement strand
CATTAATAATAAAACTGTTCCTAATAATAAACTTGCATTGAATAAGCTTTTCATTTTTTATAAAAATTTGTGTTCTTCATTTTTAGAACGATGATAGAATCCTTATTTAGACTTATTTAGACTTATTTTTAATAAGAATACAAATGTAAAACAGGTCAATTAAAAAAAGAATAACTTTTGTCACCTTTTATTTAGATTTAATAAAAATAGTGTAGTTTGAATAGTTTTTGTTTTTTTAGGTCTAAAAGTGACAAGGTATTCTTTATGTATATGAAAATTTGTTATATTTGTGTTAAGCTAAAAAGTAAACTACTTCATACAAAAGCAAACATTAACTATATGAATATCAAGAAAATAGGATTACTACTTATTTTGGCTACTTGTTGTAGCTTTGTCTATTTTTTTAAAAAAAATAATCCTGAAATAGAGCAATCAAAAGTGATTTATTCTTCTCAAGAAGAAAATTCACCTGTTGTTAATGTTGCTCCAAAAGGTAAAAAATCGGCTTCGTGCGATTGTTCAACAGCCCATACTTGCGATTTTGATATGCCAAATCCCATAAAAGCCAGTTATAAAACCCGAGTTTTAGTACCACCCAGTTCGGAAGTTATTCCGAAAAGAGAAAAAAAAGCCGTTGTCAAAAAAACAAAAAAACGCCTAAATCGTAAACAAGCATTTGTTCCAAAGTCTTTGAAAGAAGGAAATAGTATAAAAGGTAAAACGATTGTAAAGGCTTTGAAAACTGAAAATATAGAGAAAGATAGGTTTGAAATTAAAGAGAACAACTTAGAAAGATATAATCGAAAAAGTGCTTTTCCATATATAAATGTAATGATTTGTACGAGTTCAAGGTCTAAAAAATACCATGAGAAAATGTGCCGAGGTATCAAAAAGTGTAGTACCTCAATTGATACAATGAAGGCTTTTGAGGCAGAAAAAAAGGGGCTTGAACCTTGTAAGATTTGTTTTAAAAACTTAAAGAACAAGTAATCAATAAAAAAGAGTAAAAAGCTATATTTGCTTTTTAGGGATTAGGCAAAAAATAACCTACCAGTCGAACTTATTGTTTTTCATTTATACCGGTTAAAAATACTCGCCTTAGCGATGCTAGGACTGCGTTTTTTGCCTTGTCTAAATAAAAAACAACGTCGTTCTTTGTGGTAGGTTATTTATTGCCTAATCCCTAAGCTCTTCCTATTGGTATAATATGCTTTTCGGGCAAATATAATTGATTCTCAATTAGCTTTTTTATTTGAGGCTATTCATCACATTGATTGGTTCAAAAATACATTTAAAAATGAAACAGCTTGGACGTTACTAAGAGAGCTGTTTGGCAAGTTACTTTGACCGTTGAGCAGATTAGATTTAGAAAGTAAGAAAAAAGGTATTTACTTTGTTCAAATTTAGATAAAGAATCAAGACCATTTTTTTATAAAAGAAAAATACTATTTAAATAATGAAAAATCAATTTACATCAATTTTAATCCTAATTGTCTGCTTATTTATTAGCACAATTTCGATGGCACAAGTTCGAGTTATCGGAAAAGTCATCGAGAGCAATGGTCAACAACCTATAGAATTTGCTACAATCATGGTTGGTGATGTCAATACAAAAAAAGCTTTAACTGGAACAACAACAGGAGTTGATGGAACATTCTCGGCAAAAGTCAAATCGAAGGAAATCTATGTCGAGGTAAGTTTTATCGGTTACGAAACGCAGACTATCCAAAACATTACTATCCAAAAAGGCATTGCTGATATTGGTACAATTACACTTTCTGACAATAGCGAAAAACTAGGTGAAGTAACCGTAGTAGGGGAGAAATCAACAACGGAATTTAGGTTAGACAAGCGCGTTTTTAATGTTGGTTCGGATTTGAGTAGTACGGGTGCGGGCGCGTTGGAAGTCTTGAATAATGTGCCATCAGTTAATGTATATTTTTGCTTCACGAGTGAGAGAAAGAGAAGTGATACAGGATAATTTTTATTTGTATAGTCGTGGTTTGAGAGGTCGTTTTATTACGCTTGGCTTTAGTTATGGCTTTGGTAAAGGGGAAGCGATGGAGTATTCTGGAAGACGACGTAGGTAAATGATGAATGCGGAATGTTTAATGATGAATTTTGCTTTTATTATTTCGTGTTCTTTTTAATTTCAAAAAATGGCTTTTACTGGTTGCAGTAGGAGTCATTTTTTATAAAAAACTCAATCTTTTAAAATTAATGTTCCATTTTGAAATTGTCGATACGCGCGTTTAACTATCAATTGTTGTTTGGGCGTTTCGAGTAATGGGATGATAATTTCATCAAAATTATTTTCTATAAATATTGATAATAGTGAAAATTTCTTTTCAGGTTTTGTGTTTATCTTAATCTTTTTAAAAAGTAAATTCAGAATGTTTTTGAAAGCATTATAGTCTATGATATTATCGAAATAAAACTTCAAAGTAGTGGATATTATCTCGTAATAATTATCTATTACACTTTGTCGAGCTTCAAGTAAATTCGTTCTATTCAAATTACAAATTTTAACCGTTTGCCTTCCTCTTCCCAAGTGGTCGATTCCTCGAATTGCTCCATTATCTCTAAACTCAAAAGCCGTCTCTGGTTTATCTACTTCGGGGTGAAATAAATACGGTGCTTCATCAATTAAAGGTGGGTTGGCTGCTTTGCATTTATTCTTATCTAAAACACCATTCTCAAAACTAGGCGAAGTCACTCTAGTTCCCATAATTGGAAATTGATTACCTTTTCCGCCATCGGTATTACAATAATGACAACTAGGAATCAGATTTGTCCATTCGTAGCAAAGCCAATAATAACCGCCGTGATTTTTATCTTCTGTTACGGCTTTCTTTGGGCGATAATGTTCTACTTCTGGCTTATGGTCAATAATTTCACAGTAAGCGCATTTATTATAATAAATGGCTTTTAAAGTATCTCGAACTGTATATTGCTTTTCTCCTTTTGCGGTAATCATGCCTTTATAGATAGCGTCATTAATCGCTTCTTTGTCTCTTGTTTTAGCGATATTTTCCCATTTCGTTGTGGCATCAACTAGGCGTTTGGGAATTTCAAAATCCTTTTTCCGATTGTTTGAAATCATTACTCTTTGGGTTATTTAGCAAATAATTTTAGTAATTCATCTTCCTTATCTGTGTCCATATAAGATTTGAGCGCGTCCAGCATTTCATCATTGTCCTTCAATTCTTCCATGGTATTTTCCGTCCTGATACGCTTATCGGGCTGGTGCGTGATTGGAAAAATATCTTGCAATCCAAAAATTTCAGAAGTCAAAATCAAGTTAGGTGTAAGATTTTCTAATTGCGCTTCCAAATGCTCTAATCGTTCTACCGTGATTCCTTTTTCAGCGGTTCGGTTGACTTTCAATAAAACACTTCCTTTTGGTGCGCCAAGTATTGGAATCGCGCTATGCGTTGAAGCTATAAATTGAATATTCGGGAAAACTTCCGAAAACAAGGTAGGAAAACGCTTTTGCCAAGTTGGGTGTAAGTGTAAATCCAATTCATCTATAATGACAATTCCATATAATTCTTCTGGTGACAAATATTTATCTGTTCGATTATTTTTTTGCATCAAAGTACTAAAACGCAAATAAATATCGCCAACCATTGCAATAATACTTTTGATGCCTGTTGCTAATTCTGAAAAAGAAACCGCTTTGTAAGTGCTATTATCTTTACTTTTTTCAAAATATTTTATTGCTCGATTAGTTCTATCAAACTTTATTTTTGCAAGAGAAGGAACAACACTTTTGAGCATGTTAACTAATATTTCATATTTTTTTTCATTTTCATAAAAAGCAAATTTTAACTCTGTTTCTATATTTTTAAAAAGCGCGTCATAATTACCAAATAAGCTATAAGTCGCCGTAGAACGCTTTGAACTGTTGTTTTCAGAACCTTCTGTTTGTACATCTAAGCGAATTGGGCCGAAACAAGCTAGATAAGGAAGCGAATGTATTTTACCTTGTTTGACTTGATTTTTATATGCTTTTCCTTGCGATTGATAAGTAACATCAATCAATACCTTATCGTTTTTAGGAACAATATTATCTTCTTTATTTCCATACAACCCAATGGCTAAGGCTTGCAATACTAAAGATTTCCCAGCTCCGTTTTCTCCTGTTAAAAATACCCAGGATGCGTTTTTTGGAAGTTCTTTGATTGAAGCTTCTTTTATTTCGTAATAGTCTTCAATCGAAAAGTCTTTAATAAATACTCTTTCTTTGATATTGGAGTGGAGTAGAAGTTCTTGTTTTTTCTTTTCTTTCTGTTGTTGTCTCTCATACTCTTTTTCCTGTTCTTCTTGAATCTCTTTTCATTCATTATACATATCAGTAAAATATGATTTAAAATAACTAAAGCCTGACCTTTCTCATAAATCATCATCATCTAATATATCCAAAATTTCTTGTTTTACTCTATCTATAAGTGATAATAATAATGCATTAATATTTTCTCATGAAGTATTTTGTTTATTTCTTTTGAGATATTGTAAAATATCAACTTCTAAAACATTCCAACCTTGTTTGAAGGCATGATCTGATATATATCAATGCCTGGCTTGCTCTAAAAGATTTTCTCTTTTTTGTATATATGTTTGATATTTACACAATTCTTCTTGTTTATCAGTAAGTTTTTGATTGTTTCTCATAAAAATAGAAAGTTAATTTTTTTTATTATATCATATATTTATTTATAAGTAAAAGAAACAAATTATACTTCATGTTATATATATATCGTTTCATAACTTTTAATAAAATAAAGTCTTCTGAATCTTTATGAGGAAATATTATTTGTAGCTCAACAAGAAATATAAAATCTCATTTACTTCTAGAAAAAATAGTATAATATTATAGAAATAATATTATACTATTTACTTTATTATATGGTGATTAAACACGCAGGATTTTCACATATTGATTTTCATATTTTTATTGATGAAGTCAATCATACATTGTTTAATTGAGACATCACAGAAATCATCGAAGTAACCTATGCTTATAAAAAAATTGGTCCAGATTTGTACTATAATACAACTCTTTTTTCGAGTTTTTGAGGTTTTCCTTATAAAAAACACACAAATTTTGATATAGTTCTTCATACTGTTGAACAAAAATTATATTTAAAAATATCTCAAATTAATTATTTTCTTGAACAAGCACTATTTGTTTGAACGAACACAAAAGAGGATAAAATCAGATTAAAATTTCTCAAAAAACAATTGAGCTATGTAAAGAATGCTATCGAAATTGCCTTACATTGATTAGTCTTTGAACTAGAAAAAGCTTGATATATTTTAAATTTATCAAAAGATGAGATTAAAGCCAGAGTAAAAAATATTAGAATTTTAGAAAAAGAAAATTTTTGATGAAAAATTAAGGCCAATCCTCAAGAAGTTGTTCTTTGTTATGAAGCTCTTAAAAGAAGGCAAAGACATGTAAATCCAACAAAAAAAATAGAATTAGAATATTTTTTAGAAAATGACGGTGCATTTGGATTATTGGAGCTGGAAAATGATTTCCCAAAGTCTGACCGCATTACAATTTATCGAACCCTTAAAACCTTTGAACAAAAAGGTATAATCCACGGCATCAGCAATGGAACAGGGGAGGTGAAATATGCATTATGCGATGAATACTGTACTGCGGTCTCTCATATTGACCAACATCCGCATTTTCAATGTGAACAGTGTGAACAGATGATCAATGTGTTAGGCGACAAAGGGTCGTCTGCAATTCCTGTGAACCCTGCGGTGTTGCTGGCAAAGGCTTGCCCTTGGCTGTTCTCTTTGGCTTTTCGCATTTTTTAAGTTGGCCCTGCTGCCTTG
>CAKZLT010000677.1 GCA_937127195.1 uncultured Saprospiraceae bacterium | reverse complement strand
GAGATTGAAACGATCCCTGGAGTGATTTTAGGTCATAAAAATGTACCCGTCAACAGCGTTGGTTGTTACGTTCCTGGGGCAGGGTCAATCAGTTCTACATTAATCAAATACGAAAACATTACATATGAATTTCATAAGCTGTTCAATCTTATTTGCAAAGCGAATATTAGCCTTTTTAATAGAGTTAAATCCATTATTTCTAAATAGGTTAATGGCACAATTTTTCAAAATAGACAAAGAAGCAATAGCAGTACGATCAAGTATTCTAGCGTTATCTTCATTTTGAATAACATCTTTTACATAATGAAGTCTATTTTCAATATGCCAATGCCCTCGTATGCCATCAAATACAATTTTAGCCTCATTAATAGGAAGGCTAATGATGTAAAAATGGTGTTCATCATAACAATTGATGCCTGCTGATTTGGTAGGTCTGTTTCCATATCTATGAACATGAATAATTTTTTGTAAGCCCACCCAATCAGAACTAATTCCTGATAAATCATCATAAATTTCAACTAAACGATTTTCATTACGACCTCGATTTTTCTCTGCTTCAAAATGACTGTCTACTGGCTTGTTTGTAGCTATGTTAGCTTGTATTTGTTGCTGTAATTTAGGTTGATTTCCTTTCACTTGAATACAATAATCATTTCCACTGTTAATAATTTGAGCTACTGTTTTTTTTGGCAATGGAGTGCATCTAATGTAATCACAACTCCTACATTTTCAATACTTTCTAAAAGTGTTCTTAATGCAGCTCCTTCTCCACTTTTTCCAGTTTCATATTTATTAACGCTTAAAACAACTCCTAGTTTTTGCAAAAATAAACTAACCATTGCTACGTAGTTTTGTTTTGAATTGTGGCAGTTTGTTACTGTTGAATTCAATCCTTTTCCATCTCCACTAACCCAATCTCCTTGCTCTATTTCCACGTAGCCTTTTGTCCAATTTTCAAAATTTATATATAAACTATCGTAATTTAAAGTACTTAATATTGTCCGTATTTGAGTGTATTTCGGAACGCCATGTTTTAGACCAAATAAACTTATAAATTTTTCTTCATTTGATTTTAAAAAAACAGCTAATTCTTGATAGCCATTATAGCCACTCATTATCCCTAATGTAATCATTGTTAAGAAAGGTTGGAGCTCATGTCGAAGACCACTTCTTTTTCTATTATCTTCTACTTCTCCAAATGCTTCATATAAACTCATTTTCATAATATCTTTTTTTCAAATATAATGCTTTTTTAGAACTGATTGACCCTGGTAATTATCCCAAAGTCGCGCTTCTTTCTTAAAACTCTTTTTACTAATGGTTTCGCTTAGATATTCATTGAGTATCAATTGATTATCACTTTCAAACATTTCTGCGCCAAGCACTAAATTTGTTTTTTTTGCTTCAAATAATGTTCTCGTCACTTCCAATTGCATCCAATGAGCGATCGGATTATTATGCAATTCACCAAAGAAAGTCATATCCGATTTCTTTAGGCTTTTCATCATTTTTTTATAAGAAACTTCTTTTCCTTTCGCATTATATATAATGTAAGCTGGTTTGTCTTTGTTCATCACAAATGACATTTGGAAAATAGCAAGTAAGAAGAATATACTTAATTTTTTTTTCATAAATTGAATGTTGCATTGACCCAAGTCACATATTTACAAAATAAAAGCTCTGTCATTCAGCTCGATATACAGCATTGCAGCAGCAAAATGACTTTGTTGCCATGCCGGTCAGGCCTGGTGTTGTCGCCATTAATATGAACCCGGAATCCGAAGAATGGGAAGAGGAAGAAATTGAAGAGGAAGCCGAAGAGGAAGAAGCTGAAGATGCTCAAGACAAAATTCTGCAAGCGATGAAGTCTCGCAAAATGCGCGGCAACGCTTCCTATCTTGCATTTACCGCGACGCCTAAAAATACCACTCTGGAAAAATTTGGCCAGAAGCAGGACGATGGTTCATTCCGCCCGTTTCATCTCTATTCAATGAAACAAGCCATAGAAGAAGGCTTTATCCTCGATGTGTTGGCTAACTATACGACCTACAAAAGTTACTATGAAATAGAAAAATCGGTTTCTGAAAACCCGGAATTTGATACGAGAAAAGCCCAGAAGAAACTACGCGCCTATGTGGAACGCAGCCAGCAGACTATCGACACGAAAGCAGAAATCATGTTGGAGCACTTTATTCCACAAGTGGTCAATGCCAAAAAGCTGAGAGGTAAAGGCAAAGGTATGGTGATCACGCAGAACATTGAAACGGCAATCCGTTACTATAAAGCGATCACACGTATTCTAGAGGCGCACGGCAATCCCTTTAAAGCGTTGATTGCTTTCTCTGGCAAAAAAGA
>CAKZLT010000676.1 GCA_937127195.1 uncultured Saprospiraceae bacterium | reverse complement strand
ATAGACGATAAAGGAAATACAACTAGAGATTGGATTAAATTAGAAGCCGCTGTTTTAAGCAAAAAGAAGCTTACTAAACAAGAGCGAGAAATTGCAATTACGCATACTGCAAACATACTAGGACGTACTTTTAAAGAACTAACAGATGTTTATAATGATTTTGCAACAAACAAACACCCAGAACGCTTATTAGAAATTGTATATTGGTTAGGTAAACTAGCCATAGACGAGGTTGTAAATAATAACAAACGTACAATTACTTTTAGTCCTGTTCTACGTGAACGTTTGGGTCACCATATTCATGGAGAACGTTGGGCAAATACTATTAAAGAAACACTGAAAAATAATGGGTTGTTATCTAAACCAATTCATATTATTAGTGCAAATATGCATAGTATTATGAATACAATTTACGCGCCCGCAGTTCTCAAAGAGGTAATTCCCACTAATAATATCATTGATTTAGCGCAAGAATTGAGCCTTGAGAAAAATAGTCAATACAGAAAACAAGTCAAATCGCACGCACTCGAAAACGGAATGTATGAAATCGAAGATACTAGCGGAATTGGGTTAACTGTTCAAGTTTTTGATAGTGCTGCCTTTAATAAAAAGACGGTTTCCAAAAGTTCCTTTCAAAATCTTCCTGAGGAAAAAGCCCAAAAACCTATTATTCTTGTGATGGATTATGCTTTTGGGGAGCAAGCTTTTGAGACAATGGACGAATTACTCAAACCCTTAGAACTCGACAACGAGTCGCTTCCTCTCAACATTCAATCTATTTCCGTTATGGGAAAAGCAGGAATTTTGAAAGGTCGAAAAGGTGATATTATGATTCCAGATGGGCATATTTTTGAAGGAACTGCCGATAATTATCCTTTCAAAAATGACTTATGCTCTGAGGATTTTTCTGAAATCGAAGGCGTTGTCTGCGATGGACCTATGATTACTGTTCTCGGTACTTCACTTCAAAATCGTGAAATTCTTAAATTCTTTTTCCGTTCTTCTTGGCAAGTTATCGGACTCGAAATGGAAGGCGCGCATTATCAAAAAGCCATTCAAGCCGCTTCCAAAATCCGAAAAAGCATCAAGGAAGATATTACAGTAAGATATGCTTATTATGCTTCTGACAATCCAATGATTTCGGGGCAAACGCTCGCTTCTGGTAGTTTGGGCTTAGTTGGAGTCAGACCAACTTACTTGATTACAGAAAAGATTTTGAATAAGATTTTTTAAGTTAGTGATTGGTAGATTGGTGATTGGTTACTCCGCTGTTTTTGTTATTAATAGCGGAGTAACCAATCACCAATCACCAATCACCAATCACCAACTCATGCAACTTCAAACCATCGTCCCAATTCCTTCACCGAATTTCAGTATTTCGCACACCGACAAAATATTGACTATCGGTTCTTGTTTTGCTCAAAACATGAGTAAATACTTAACAGAACGGAAGTTTCAAGTTACCGCAAATCCATTCGGTATATTATATAACCCTTTGTCGATTGCACAAAATTTGACCGCCATTATAGAAAATAAAACTTATCAAGAAACTGATTTATTTTATCATAATGAACGTTGGAATAGCTTTGACCACCATAGTGATTTTTCTTTTTTTGATAAAAAAAGCACCCTAAAAAATATCAATGAAAATATTGAAAAAGCACATCAACAGCTTTTGGATGGCAATGTATTAATGATTACACTAGGCACAGCGTTTACTTATTTTAATAATAAAAAACCAGTCGCCAATTGCCACAAACTACCAGCAAAAGACTTCAAAAAACGATTGGTTTCAGTTGCTGAAATTGTTCAAAACTTATCCGAAGTAATTCAAATCATTTTAACTAAAAATCCTAATTTACAAATCGTTTTCACACTCAGCCCTATTCGACATATTCGAGATGGAGTCATCGAAAATCAACGCAGTAAAGCCACTCTCCTACTCGCTTTACATCAATTGAAAGCTCAATTTGAAGCTGTTTATTATTTTCCTTCTTACGAAATTGTATTAGATGAATTACGTGATTATCGATTCTATGGTACAGATTTAGTACATTTGAACGAAACAGGTTTGGGGTATATTTGGGAACGTTTTTCGGGTACTTTTTTTGAAAAAATCACTTTAGAACGAATCAATCAATTTCAAAAAATAACAAAAGCTTTTCATCATCGCCCTTTTCATCCAACATCTGAACAACATTTACGTTTTTTAAAAAAGTACACTCAAATCACCGCGCAATATCAAAAGCAATTTCCTTTTCTGGACTTTGAAAAAGAAATCGCATATTTTAAATCATAAGCATTTAGTTACTTCATAGGTTCTTCGTGAGTCTTAATGTTATGCCATGATAAAAAGGTGAAATTTCAATCAACTTAAAAATTAAATCAATTGAAAAAAATAATATTCTTCCTAATATTTAGTAGTTTAACTATCTTTTCATTCGCCCAAAACTCTTCTATTCAATTTAATTACAAAGGCGTTTCTTACGATTTTTTAACCTTTGAAAAAATTGGCTGCACCGTCAATCAAGATGATATCTCAATCAATATTCGAGAAAAGCCCCTTGCTCCAGAAGGGATAAAGGACTGGAAAAAAGGCAAACGAATCAATTTAGAAATCCATCAATTTCCTGTTCGTTTACCTATCTATTCTGTAGATTCATTCTATGTTGACCAAACTGACTTTCAAGAAGGAGAACGTCAAAATTCTTTTTCAAAAGATAAAACTAGCGCGCGACAAACCAAACAAATGCGCCTTCAAAACTCCGTCAAAGACAGAGAAGCACGCCTCGAAAAACTCAATAAACGCCTAAAAAAAGGTGATATTACGGCGATGGCAGAACTCGAAGGATTAACCGAAGCCACTAATAATGAATTCAATGGCTTAGAAGATGTATTTGAAACTAATCCATTTGAAGATGTCAATTATTTTGGTTTAACTTTGTATTTGCCTATCGAAGACGGACAAAAAGAACAAGAAATTCGACTTCTTTCAGGTAAGATTTATATCGAAACGCTAAGTCCTAAAATGATGATACTTCGATTTGAAGGTGATACTGAAACAGACTCACTTCATAAAACTGATGATAAAAATCTAAAAGAAACAGGTTTTACAATTGGAAAAATTAAGGTTTACTTTAACCAATATAAAGACGAACGAGTAATTAAAAATTAAAAATGGATAATTGAAAATGTTGTTTAGAACCAATATTTTCATAAAATCTCTATCTGAATAACAATGACAGAAACGACAATCAACCAATTTGAGCAACTCATAGAAGGTATTTTGGAACAGCAATACGGATTTTGTGATGACTTTTTAGCATCAGAAACCGCGGCAGGCTTACGCCAAAATCTCCTTAACTTCCGAGAAGAAGGATTAATGCGCCCCGCTGGAATTGGTCGAAAAGCTGATTTTCAGAAAAATGAAAAAATCCGAGGCGACGTTATTCGATGGATTGAAAATGACACAACAGATTTGCACGAACGAGCTTTTTTGGATAAAGTCCAGACCTTTTCACAATATCTCAATCGGTCTTGTTACACTTCGATTAATGATTTCGAGTTTCACTATGCTTATTACGAAGTCGGCTCTTTTTATAAAAAACACATTGACCAATTCAAAAGCGAAGGTGGTCGAAAGTTCTCTTTAGTTTTCTACCTAAATGAAGATTGGACAGCAAACGACGGCGGAAATATTCGTTTATACTTAAAACTATAAAAATGATTAAATTACTTTGTGTTTCAATGTTCTTTCCAATGATATTATTTAGTCAAGTTGACTCTTTTTATAAGGATTCTTTAAGCTAAGAAATTGGGATAGAAAATATTATTCTG
>CAKZLT010000675.1 GCA_937127195.1 uncultured Saprospiraceae bacterium | reverse complement strand
GAATATGACGACGACCGTTGAAGGTCGAGAACGCTACAATATTCGTATTCGCTATCTTCGTGAGCTACGAAACGACCCAAGTATTTTGAAAAAAATCTACTTGCCGACTTCAAGCGGTGGGCAAATTCCATTAGGCGATTTGGTAGAAATCAAATACGAACAAGGACCTCAAGCGATTAAATCAGAAGATGGCTTTTTGATTGGCTATGTGTTATTTGATAGAGAAGATGGTTATTCGGAAGTAGAAGTCGTGAATAATGCTCAAAACTATTTACAAAGCAAAGTCGATGAAGGCACTTTAGAAGTACCGAATGGTATCAATTACCGATTTGCAGGGAATTACGAGCAACAAGTCCGAGCGAGTAAACGCCTTAGCCTTGTTGTACCGATTGCTTTAGCGATTATCTTTTTGATTTTGTATTTCCAATTCAAATCCATTGCTATTTCTTTAATGGTTTTTTCAGGCGTATTTATTGCCTTTTCAGGTGGTTTCATTTTGATAGGTTTATACGATACGGCTTGGTTTCTCAACTTTGATTTCTTCGGTCAAAATATACGTGACCTCTTCCAAATTCAAACTATCAACCTAAGCGTAGCGGTTTGGGTCGGCTTTTTAGCCTTGTTCGGTATTGCGACAGATGATGGTGTTTTGGTCGCTACATTTCTCAAAGATAGTTTCAAACGAAATACACCAACGGATATTCAAAGCATTCGAGATGCGGTAGTAGAAGGCGGTTTGCGTCGTGTTCGTCCTGCTATGATGACAACGGCAACCACGATTTTGGCATTATTGCCTGTACTCACTTCCGCGGGTCGAGGTGCAGATATTATGTTGCCTATGGCAATTCCGTCTTTTGGTGGAATGCTATTGCAAATGATTACGATGTTTACCGTGCCTGTTTTGTTTTCGCTTTGGAAAGAGTGGGATTTTAGGGTAAAACGATTTAGAAACTAAATTTTTGAAAGGAAACGACTTAGTAATGAAATTACTCAAAATAATAATATCGGGCTTATTCATCATTGGAAGTTTGGGAAAGGTGTATGCACAATCTTTGGATAGTCTTATTCAAGAGGCATACACCAATAATCTCGAATTGCAAATTCTTGAAAAGCAATACGAAAGTAAACTTCAACTCGCACCACAAATTGCACCTCGACCCGACCCTGAAGCAGGTCTTGGCGTATTTCCGTTGCCTGTCGAAACTCGATTAGGTGCTCAAGTAACTCGATTGAGTGCAACACAAATGTTTCCCAAAAAAGGAATGGTCGATGCTAAAAAGGCTTTAGCTGACGCAAAGACTCAACCGATTTTGGAACAAGTCAATGCTCGAAAATTGGACTTGGCGTATCAAGTAAAAATGGCTTGGTTACAAGTATATGAATTGGATAAAAGCCGTGAAATCATTCAACGAAACATTCGATTTCTACAATCATTGGAAGCATTGGTATTGATAAAAGTTGAAACAGGAAAGGCAAATCCTGCTGATGTGCTGCAAGTACAATTAAAAATTCAGCTGCTTGAAAATGAATTATTGATTTTAGAAAAGCAACGAGAAAAGCCTTTGGCAGACTTGAAACGGGTATTGAATAAAGAGGAAAATGCAGCGATTACGATAACAGATAGTTTAGAGTTTTCAGTATTGATGTATCAAAAAGATAGTTTGCTCTCAGTCATTCAAGCTAATCATCCGATGATGAAAATGTATGAACTACAACAGGAAATTTCCAAACGAGCAATTGATGTCAATGCTTTGAAAGACCAACCGACTTTTGGTGTCGGCTTGGATTACATCACGGTGATTGGTCGAAATGACGCTGACCCTACGGGCAATGGTCGAGATATTGTTCAATTGCGAGGCATGGTCAAAATTCCATTGTACAAAAGTCAATACGAGGCAAAGAAACAAGAGGAGTTATTGAAAATTCAAGCGATTGAATTGCAAAAGGAAAATACGACTGACCAATTTATGGCAATTATCGAAAAGGCTTATGTGGAGTATGAAACGGCACAACTTCGCATGAATTTGTATGGACAACAAATCGAAACGACACGGGCAGCGATTGATATTTTGACAGGTGCTTATAGCGTAGATGGTCGAAAATTTGAAGAATTACTACGATTGGAAAAGGAATTGATTGATTACGATTTGATGATTTTGAAAGCGGTGGTGAGTAGTCACCGTGCAAAGATTACAGTAGAACGATTTATAACAGAATAATAATTTTCTAATTTTTAAAATTCATTGATAATGAAACAATTAAGTATGATTTTGGGCTTGTGCCTACTATTTGCTTTTGGTTTAACTACTGAAATTCAAGCAAATAATTCAGTAGAAACAGCAACAACTATTGCTAAAGAAAAGACCGTAACATTTAAAGTTTATGGTAACTGCGGTATGTGCAAACGCACGATTGAAGGTTCATTGAAAGATGTCAAAGGTGTGAAATCTGCTACTTGGGATAGTGAGAAAAAAATGATGACAGTCACTTATAATCCTAAGAAGATTGAAATAATGGACATTCATAAAAAAATTGCAGGCGTGGGATATGATACAGATAAGGTAAAGGCAAAAGACGAAACTTATAACGGCTTACATGGCTGTTGTCAGTATGACCGACCAAAAGGGAAGTAGAAAATTATAAGTAGTGTTTTCATAAAATTGTAAGGGCAGCAGCCTTTTTGCTGCCCTGCTTTTGGTGTAGCCTTGATGAGTATCAGTACGGTGATTTGTGCGGTGAATGCACAATTATTGAAAAGAGAAATGAAGTAAAAATCAAGAGCAGTTTTTGTGAGAAGGAACTGCCCTTGATAGTTGATAATACCGAAGTATTAGGATGCTAAAATACAGTCCTATGCTGATTTAATCGGTGACAATTATCAACCAAAGCACGGATTGTAATTTTTTAAAATCTTAAATTTTTTATCAGATGAAAAAACTAATGCTTTATGTAGTTTTAATGTTAATGGGATATTTTGCGATGGGGCAAAATCCACTTTTTATTCCAGATACCTTGAGTGGTACGAATATTAATTTAACGCTTCAAAATGGCACACATCAGTTCTTTACAGGAACAACGACCAATACGATGGGTGCAAATGGCAACATATTGGGACCAACTTTATTGCTTAATCAAGGTGATGTAGTCAATTTTTCGGTGAATAGTCAAATTAGCGATAGCACGACTATTCATTGGCATGGAATGCACGTTTCACCCGAAAATGATGGTGGACCTCACACGGTTATTCCACCAAATACGACTTGGCAACCATCGTTTGAAATCATGGATAAAGCAGCTACTTATTGGTATCACCCACATTTGCATCACCATACAGACAAGCATGTTTCAAAAGGGATTGCAGGACAAATTTGGGTAAGAGATAGCGAAGAAGCAGCTCTTAATTTGCCTCGAACTTATGGAATAGACGATATTCCTTTGGTGATACAAACCAAAGCATTTGATGCAAATAATCAAATTTTACATCACTCCAATTCGGATGATGTGTTGATGGTCAATGCAACAATGGATGCAACTTTTGATGCACCAGAACAAGTCGTCCGATTTAGAATTTTGAACGGTTCATCGCAAAGGATATTTAATCTTGGATTGACCAATAATAAGGCTTTTTATCAAATTGCTTCTGATGGAGGTTTGTTGAGTGCACCAGTGAATTTAACCCGTTTAAAACTATCACCGGGCGAGCGTGCTGAAATTTTGATTGATTTTTCTGGAATGTCTGGACAAACCATTCACCTTAAAAGTTTTGCTTCGGAGTTGAGCAATGGGAACTATGGCGCAACTAACCCAGGTATGGGGCAAGGAATGACGATGACAGGTTACAATCCTAATCCATTGAATGGTACTGATTTTGATATTTTGGAATTTAACGTTATCAATGCTACGGCTAATGCTGTAACGACTATTCCAACAGCTTTAGCGAATGTTACGCCTATTCCAGCATCTAATGCGACCATCACAAGAAACCTAACATTTACACCTATACAAATGGGTATGAATGCCTTGAATAATGGATTTTTGATTAATAATCAATCGTTTGATATGGGCGTGATTAACTATTCTATTCCTTTGGGAAGTGTAGAAATTTGGTCACTAACCAATCAATCACCTATCGCACATCCATTTCATATTCATGATGTTCAGTTTTACATTTTAGACATCAATGGAGCTGCACCACCTGCAAATATGCAAGGTAGA
>CAKZLT010000674.1 GCA_937127195.1 uncultured Saprospiraceae bacterium | reverse complement strand
AGGGCGTGATTCATGGTAGTCGAACGCTTTTGATTCAAACACCTGATGGGCAAATTGTAGAACCTTATTCGATTTCGGCTGGTTTGGATTATCCTGGGATTGGACCTTTGCACGCACATTTGATTGATACGGGAAGAGCGGAAGCTGTGAGCATTACGGATGATGAAGCAATAAAAGCGGCTTTTGTTTTGACACGATTGGAGGGAGTTATTCCTGCACTCGAAACAGCACACGCTTTTGCAGCTTTGAAAAAAATGACGTTTGGAAAAAATGAAAATATCGTTGTGAATCTTTCTGGAAGAGGTGATAAGGATTTGGCAACTTTTGAGAAATACATGTGATTGAAGGATAGACCGCTTCGCTACGAGACCGCTTCGCTGAGAGAAAAGAGACTGCTTGACGTTTTAGCCTTTTGATGATTAAGGTGTTTTTTAAGGAAGGAGTAGGACTCCTCATCGTAATAAAAATGAAGTAACAGAAGGCTAAAACGTCAAGCAGTCTCTCAGCCGAAGGCGGTCTCTTAGAGAGCAAAGCGAACGGTCTCGTAGCGTAGCGGGTCTCTCAGAGAGCGCAGCGAACGATCTCTTTTCTAAAAAACAAAACAATGAATAGAATAAAACAACTTTTTAAAGATAAGAAAGAGAATATATTAAATATATATTTCACGGCGGGTTATCCGAATTTGGAGGATACAGAGCCGATAATATTGGGTTTGGCGTCGGAAGGCGTTGATTTGATTGAGATAGGAATGCCTTATTCAGACCCGTTAGCAGATGGACCAACGATACAAGGTAGTGGTCAAGTGGCTTTGAAAAACGGAATGACTTTGGATATTTTGTTTGGACAAATTGAGTCCGTGCGTCAGAAAACAGAAATTCCTTTGGTGTTGATGGGATACTTTAATCAAGTGATGCAGTATGGAGAAGCTGCTTTTTTTGAAAAATGTAAGGCTGCCGGGATTGATGGTTTGATTTTGCCTGATTTGCCAATGTATGAGTTTGAGCATTTTTATAAAAAATATTTCGAAAAACTGGATTTAGGAATTAGCTTTTTGATTACACCGCAAACAAGTGATGAGCGAATTGTAAAAGTGGATGAATTGACAGAAGGCTTTATATATATGGTATCAAGTGCTGCAATTACTGGAGCAAAAACAGGAATTTCAGACGGGCAAGTGGCGTATTTTCAAAGAATAAATGAAATGTCTTTACGAAATCCGAGGTTGATTGGTTTTGGTATTTCTGATAATGAGACCTTTTCGACTGCTTGTGATTATGCTCAAGGTGCGATTATAGGAAGTGCTTTTATTCGGGCATTGGGAGGAACTGGAGAGTTAGAGGAGAAGATAAAAGCATTCGTGAAAAAAATTAGAATCGGCTAAAAATATCGGTTAAGTACAATGATAGAATGAGTGAATGATAGAATGAGTGAATAACCTTTAATAATCAAGGTATTATATCACTTTAGATAGTTCATTAATTTTGTACGACTACTTAAGTGAAGAAAAATAGATAATGAAGAATAAGAGAAAATAATTGAAGATTATTAATTTGATTAGTCACTTTTGAAAAAAATAGAATAATCATAGGCTCATTTTTGATATTTTTTCATATTATTGAAAGGTCAAACGA
>CAKZLT010000673.1 GCA_937127195.1 uncultured Saprospiraceae bacterium | reverse complement strand
GTATAAACTATTAGATAAAGTCATCACGGTTTTTGCACCAAAAGAAGTTAGAATAGAGCGAGTTATGGCACGCGACAAGGTAGATAAAGCTGCCGTAGAAGCTCGAATAAGCAAACAAATGCCTGACGAGGAAAAAATAAAGTTAGCAGATTTTGTGATTATAAATGATGGAAAAACAAGCTTAGTAGAGCAAGTAGTTAAAATTCATCGGTTATTGAATGATAGATGATGAATATTGAATGTTGAATAGCTCTAATAGTCCAAAACAGCGGAAGCCATTCACCATTCACCATTCATCATTCAAAATTATTAAAAAATGTATTATAATAATATCTTAGAAACAATAGGAAATACGCCTCTTGTTAAGCTTAATAAAACGGTCGCAGACGTTTCTGCAACTGTTCTAGCCAAAGTAGAAACAACTAATCCTGGTAACTCGGTCAAGGATAGAATGGCACTCAAAATGGTTGAGGATGCAGAAGCACGCGGCGACTTGAAGCCAGGCGGAACTATCATTGAGTGTACTTCTGGAAATACAGGAATGGGTATTGCAATTGCCGCAGTAGTTAAGGGATATAAGTGTATTTTCACGACAACGGACAAGCAATCAAAGGAAAAAGTTGATATGCTGAAAGCCGTTGGTGCGGAAGTAATTATTTGCCCAACGAACGTAACTCCTGACGATCCGCGTTCTTATTATTCTATTGCAGAGCGTTTGAATAAAGAAATTCCAAACTCTTTTTGGTGCAATCAATATGATAATAAATCAAACGCATTGGCGCACTACGAAGGTACTGGACCAGAAATTTGGGCGCAAACAGAAGGAAAAATCACTCATTTCGTTGTTGGTGTTGGTACTGGCGGAACGATTTCGGGTGTTGGAAGATATTTGAAAGAGCAAAACCCTGATATTCAAATTTGGGGTATTGACACTTACGGTTCTGTTTTTAAAAAATACCATGAAACGGGTATTTTTGATGAAAAAGAAATTTATCCATATATCACGGAAGGTATTGGCGAGGATATTTTACCTAAAAATGTTGACTTTAGCACGATTGATTATTTTGAAAAAGTAACGGATAAGGATGCCGCTGTCATGACGCGTGACTTAGCTGTCAAAGAAGGTATTTTGGTCGGAAACTCTGCGGGTTCGGCAGTAGCTGGTATCGTTCAGATGAAAGACAAATTCAAGCCAACGGATGTAGTAGTTGTATTGTTTCATGACCATGCAAGTCGTTATGTTGGTAAGATTTTTAATGATGAGTGGATGCGTGAGCGTGGATTCTTGGATGAAGAATTGAGCGTAAAAGATATTATTGGTGCAAAAAGCAATAAGTCTTTCGTTAGTGTAAATGCGGATCATAGCGTCAGAGAAGTACTTGACTTAATGAAAAGTAGTGATATTTCTCAGATGCCTGTTATGGAAGGTGAAGAGATTGTTGGTTCTATCATTGAGAATAAGGTTTTGCAGTTTATCTTAGAAAATCCTTTTAGAAATGGTGAAGCCAAAATCAGTACGATTATGGGCGAAGCATTCCCTACGGTTAGCGAAGATTTGGGTTCTAGCAAGTTGATTCGTATGATTACAAAGCAAAGTCCTGCCGTTTTAGTTACGGATAAAGCAGGTACAATGCATATTGTTACTGAATATGATGTGTTGCAATGCCTTTAGGTTTTGTTAATTAATAATTAGTAATTATCAATTAATAATTAAGGTTCTTTGAAAAGTGCTATAAATCAGAAGTTTTTTGATAAAAAAATCGTTGTCAATTACTTCTGAACCGTAGCACAAGTTACTGGTTACTAGAGGCTAGTAACCACGAAATTTTCAAAGAATCATAATTAATAATTATGGCTACCGCTGTTTTGTACAGAACAATGGTAGCCGTTTTTTTAGGTAATTACCAATTATTAATTGATAATTATAAATTATTAATTAATAAACCTCTTCATGAATATTGTTTTTCTGCATACTGGGAGTAATTTGGGTAATCGATTTGATTATCTCCATCAAGCCAATC
>CAKZLT010000672.1 GCA_937127195.1 uncultured Saprospiraceae bacterium | reverse complement strand
GCTGATTTGTAATCAGCAGGTCGTGGGTTCGAGTCCCTCCATCGGCTCTTTAAATAAAAAAAAGTCTGTTCCTCGTGGAACAGACTTTTTTTATTGTCAAGATACAGCACAAACTGTTTATCTTTTGTACAACTCAAAACGTGTAGGTTGTTTGCGAGTAGGATAGTAGTTGTTGTTACGATCAGTATCCGCAGTTTCTAAGTAAGGATCTAGAACGATTTCCTCAAGTTCTTTTTTACTAACAAAAACTTTAGAAACTTTATCCGCACGTTGTCTCCAGATTTCAGCAGGAATGTAAATGACTTCAGATGTGCCATCCGTATATTTCATTTCTAAAATAACAGGCATCACCAAACCACCAACGCTTTTGAAGTTAAGCGCGTAGTAATTATAACCAGCATTTAATAGCTTTTTGTCTTCATCAGAAAGGCTTGCTAAGTACTTTTCATATTTCTTTTCATCCAAAATAGTTACCTCTAACGGATTATATTCAGTATAAAAATCTTTGATACTTGGGTCGCGGTCAGCATAAGTTTCCATTTTTTCATTACGAATATCACCAATAAATTTTGGTGCATCATCCTGTTGCTGCTTTTTGATTTTGTTCTCAGCAGTAGGGTTTTGAGAATTAACTTTGAACCAATTTACTTCATTCAAAGCAATATCAACATGGTCAGTTGTATAAAACCAACCTCTCCAAAACCAATCTAAATCGACTCCAGAAGCGTCTTCCATCGTTCTGAAAAAGTCTGCTGGCGTTGGGTGCTTAAACATCCAGCGAGTTGCATACTCTTTGAAAGCCATATCAAAAAGTTCGCGCCCCATAACTGTTTCACGAAGAATATTTAGGGCAGTAGCAGGCTTGTCATAAGCATTATTACCAAACTGTAAAATGGACTCAGAATTAACCATAATTGGAGCAATTCTTTTTTTATCGCCTTTCATATAACCAACAATTTTGTCGGCTGGACCAGCACTTGAAGGATACCCCTTTTCCCATTCTTGCTCTGCCAAATACTGCAAAAAGCTATTCAAACCTTCATCCATCCAAGTCCATTGACGCTCATCAGAATTGACAATCATAGGAAAATAGTTGTGTCCAACTTCGTGAATAATTACACCGATCATTCCATATTTTGTGCGCGGAGAGTACGTTCCATCTTTTTCTGGACGACCAAAATTGAAACAAATCATCGGATATTCCATTCCTGTAAATACCGCATGCGTAGAAATTGCGACAGGATAAGGATAATCAAACGTATGTTTTGAGTAAGTTTTCAACGTTTGAACGACTGCTTTTGTGGAATATCTTTCCCATAAAGGATTGCCTTCTTTAGGATAATAAGACATTGCCATCACAGTTCTGTTTCCAAATTTAACGCCCATTGCATCCCAAATCAATTTTCTAGAACTTACAAAAGCAAAATCACGAACGTTTTTTGCATGATAAACCCAAGTACTTTTTTCCTTCGATTTAGTCTTTTCTTTCTCTTCTGCTTCATCTTGAGTGATAATGATGACTGGTTCTTTTGCCGTTTTAGCTTGGTCAAAACGCTTGATTTGATCCTTAGTTAAAACAGATTTTGGATTTTGCAATTCTCCCGTAGAAGCCACAACATGATCCGAAGGCACAGTAATGCTTACTTTGTAATCTCCAAAAGTTAAAGCAAATTCACCACGACCTAAAAACTGTTTATTTTGCCAGCCTTCTACTTCATTATAAACCGCCATACGTGGAAAAAACTGCGCAATACTATATACATAATTATCTTCCTCTTCAAAATATTCGTAGCCAGAACGGCCTCGATCTTTCAAAGCATCATTGATGTTATACCACCATTTGATGTCAAATTTAAAACTTGCACCAGCTTTTAATGGCGTTGGCAAATCAACTCTCATCATTGTTTTGTTGATCGTATATTTCAATGATTTACCTTTTGCATCTTTTACTTGCTCAATTTTAAATCCGCCATCAAAGTCATTATAATAAGGTTCGACAGAGAAACTATACATTTTATCAG
>CAKZLT010000671.1 GCA_937127195.1 uncultured Saprospiraceae bacterium | reverse complement strand
ACCAAGCAAATTGAAACTCCAGTCACCTGGTTGTGTTAAGCCATCTTTGAAGTCTTTACCAAGACCTTCCATTCCTGCACCACGACTAGTTCCTGCTCTTGAAGCACCTCCTTGATACCCAAATCCACGTATATAATCACGCTTTTTTTGACCATTTAGGTTGCGAAAACGTGGAATATAAATTCCATTTGGACGACGACCATAGAAGTATTGATCCTTAAAGTCATCTCTACTTCCGTGAGCTCCTACATGAAAATGATGATCCATCATATTGTGACCCAATTCACCACTATCATTTCCCATCCCATTCGGAAAACGGTCGCTTGTTGAATTGAGCAAAATAGAAGTACTTCCAATAGTAGAGGCATTCAGGAAGATAATTTTAGCTTTGAATTCGACCATTTCTTTGGTTTCCGAGTCAATGACTTTTACACCGCTAGCTTTACCTGTTGCTTCATCATAGATGACACTATGTACAATCGAATGTGGTCGCAAAGTCATGTTCCCTGTTTCTTTAGCCACATGAAGAGTAGAAGAGTTAGAGCTAAAGTAAGCTCCAAAAGGACAACCTCGCATACAGCGATTACGATATTGACACTTTCCTCGGTGAGGTGTCAAATCGTGCTCTAGTTCGCCTGTCAAGTGAGCAATTCGCCCAACTGTTAAGACGCGGTCTTCAAAATTTTCATCAATAGATTCGCGCAAATGCTTCTCTACACAATTCAATTCCATAGGCGGCATAAACTCGCCATCTGGCAAATGTGGCAAACCTAATTTTTCACCACTAATACCAATGAATTTCTCAACATAACTGTACCATGGCGCAATATCTTTGTATCTAATAGGCCAATCCACTCCAATTCCTTCTTTGGCATTGGCCTCAAAGTCTAGATCACTCCAACGATATACTTGTCTTCCCCACATCAACGAACGCCCACCTTCATGGTAGCCACGCATCCAATCAAAGCGATTAATTTCGGTATAAGGATGTTCGGAGTCTTTTACAAAAAAGTGCTTCCTAGCTTCATGAACGGTATATCCTGCTCTACTTTGAACCTTATAATGTTCTTCTTTTTCTTTCAAAGGGACACGACCTGCATTGGGCAATTGCCACGGTTCTAGGTTAGCAGTTTTATAATCTACAATATGTTTTACTTGTCGCCCGCGCTCCAAGACAATTGTCTTTAATCCCTTACGGCACAATTCCATGGCAGCCCAGCCACCCGAAATACCCGAACCGACTACAATTGCGTCAAAAGTATTTTCTTCCATAATTCGAAAATTGGTTAGTTCTATTCTTAAATTGTAGTTAGGGATTAGGCAAAAAATAACCTACCAGTCGAACTTATTGTTTTTTATTTATACCGCGTTAAAAATACTCGCCTTAGCGATGCTAGGACTGCGTTTTTTGCCTTGTCTAAATAAAAACAATGTCGTTCTTTGTGGTAGGTTATTTATTGCCTACTCCCTTATTAGATATTCGTTAACTAGTTATTAGTTAAACTATTACGAAGTTTGAACTTTGCAAAAGACATCTAAAAATGAATTATAAATATAACTATTTTCAGCTTGTGACATTTGAGAAATGTATTGTTAATTAGAAAAACAACACTTTTAAGTTGCTTCAAGAGTCAATAAATACAAAAATCAAATAGCTTTAGTAAGCAAATTTTAATACCTTTTGCAAATCAGTTGTAGTGTAAATTACTGATAACTAAGTAACTAGTAACGATTTACTAATTATTATTTAAAGTAGTACAAGCATTCTTACTTGTGGCTTCTTTTATGAAAAACATCAATGTTTAAGATGTAATATAACGAAATTTTCTTAGTGTAAGAGTGACTATAAGACAAATTAAATTATAATAACGCTATACAGACAATTTTAAATATTGAAAAGACTTTATTCTAGTGAGCAGGAAATGATTTGTGAATTGAACGACTAGCTTTAGGATTCGTAGTCCGTTGGTCTCAGCTCTAAAAAATGCTTATAAAATAGGTGTTTTGCTACTTATTTCACCTGTTTTGTAATTGTATAAAATAATGGAATCGCTTTTTAACTCAAATACCAAACAATGACAATCTGTATCAATATCTACAAATTCATTGATATTCGTAGGATAGCCGTGTTTACTTAAATGAGGGAGTTTTTGTACTAAGTCGCCTGTTCGTGTACTCCAAAGAATGACCAAACCTTCTGTATCAAGAGACAATAACCAACGTCCATCTTTACTAAATAATAGATGGTCAATGATTTGGTTATGAGCTTCAAGTACAAGCCTTTGGTGGTCTAGCTCTGTATCCCATAGCAAGATTTTGCCATTTTTTTTCCCAATAGCAGCAAGGCTTTTTATTTTTGCAAAAGCCAAGCTATTGATTTCGATTGAATCATTGGTAAGGGGCTGAGTTGGTGGAGAATTGGACAATTCTATAAAGATAACAAAGCTTAATATGGTAACTAAAAATAGAAGAAATGAATTCATTGTGTTCGGATTGAGTGGATTAAATTAATACATAGTTAGAATAATTTCTTACTTTAAAACGATAAGATAAAGGCAGTATTTTAGGGCTTGATATTCAAACGGATGATTTTTTCCACGTA
>CAKZLT010000670.1 GCA_937127195.1 uncultured Saprospiraceae bacterium | reverse complement strand
AATTCCGCTTTTAACTCTGCGGCATTCGTAGCGTCTAACTTATCAACATTTGACGTAACTATTGAAAAATTTGATTTGTCGGATTTTGTAAAGTTCATAAAAAGTTTGTTGTTGTTCTTCAAATTTATCAATTTTTTTTAAAATGAGCTTAATATTTTCATTAAAACTTAAGTCTGGATTATTAATATTAGAAAAATGACTCATTCTAAAGTTCCCAACGTTTTTTATGAATTTAGCATATAGTTCATCTGACTCTCTTCCTAATTCTTCATAAATCAAAGATTCCCCAAAAGAAAAATTTAATTCTTTATCCTCATTGATTTCAATATGTATAAATCCTATATTACTTCCTCCGTTAACTTCTTTCTTTTTAGTGAAAGAAATTATCATCGCGTACCTACTATTATGTTGTATCTTAAACCATAAGCCCTTACTTAATTGTTTTTTATGTTGACTCATTTTATAAGGTCTTAACCTAAACGTCAAATCAGAATCATTCTCTCTTTTGTATTCCAAAAGCAGTTCTAAAACTTCATCATGTAAATCAGCAATATTATCAACTTTAGCCATTTCATTTCTTTTAGTTACTGCAATTTACAAAAAATCGTAATTTAAGTCTAATCACTTGTAAGATGAAAGTAGTATATTCGATGTATTGACTTTTTTTAGGTAAAATCCATTAAAAAGAAATGAAAGAAAAAATCGAAATACCACGAATTAAAACGATTGAAGCAATTGACCATTTTAAAGTTGTCTGTGCTTTCAATACAGGTGATTATCGTTCTATTGATTTCAAAAAAATATTTCAATTATGGGATGAAAGAGCAGAAAAATATCCTTTAGAATTAAAAAATACAACTATTTTTAGGACGGTTGAAGTAGTTAATCATACATTGACTTGGAACGCGATTAAAAGAAATATTCAATTATCAAATGGTCTTTCCTTTGAGGTGTCTTATGATATAGATCCTATTGTTTTATTTGAAAACAGCATCCATGAAAAAGCGATTATTTAGTGTGAAATTATTCGCTTTTTTTATAAAAAACAACCTCTAAACGCCCATCAACTCCGAAGGATTCTTACCAAAACGCGCTTTAAACAACTTAGAAAAATACTCCGTTTTGGAAAATCCAACTTTATAACTTACTTCCTTTATAGTCAAATTAGGTGATTGTTCCAGTAGGTTTCTGGCTTTCTGCAATCTGATTTCTACAATATATTTGTTTGGTGTCAAGCCTGTGTATTCCTTGATTTTTCGGTTGAGTTGTCGGCGACTGATTGCCATTTCTTGGGCTAAAGTCTCCGTTGTGAAGTTAGGTAAACTCATTTGCTCGAAGACCGTTTTTTCTAGTTTGGCGAGCCATTCGCTATTTTCTTTAGTGAAAACAATAGCTTCCGACTTGACTTCTTTTGTGTTTTTTTGTGGTTCTTCTTGTGATATTTTTTGCCACTCTTTTTGTCGTTCGTTGTTGTTTTGAATCAAGTTACCGATTCTAGCCAGCAATTCATCTTCATCAAATGGCTTCAATAAATAGTCATCTACACCTATTCGGAGTGCATTCAATTTATCTTCCTTGTCCGCTTTGGCGGTCAACATAATAATAGGAATTTGTCGATATTGATTATTTTCTTTGAGGTGATTTAATAGTTCGTAACCATCCATGATTGGCATCATAATATCGGATACAATCAAATCAATTGTTTTTTCTTTTAATATTTCAAGGGCTTCTTGACCATTATTTGCGGTAATTATTTGATACTCTTCTTCCAATATTAATTTCAAATAATTCTGTAAACTTGGGTTATCTTCTACAACCAAAAGCCTTTGAGCGTTTTTATTTTCAGAAAAAGAAACTACTGGTGCTAAATTCGCTAAATTCGTTGAAGCCATTTCTAAAGGTTCTTGACTGATTTTATAATCCTCATTTGATAAGGTTTTTAAAATTTCCTTTTTAGGTATTTCAATATAGAATTGACTACCAGAACCATATTCACTTTCGCCCCAAATGCGACCTCCTAACAATTCGGTAAACTCTTTACAGAGTGCTAAACCAATACCTGTTCCGCCTTCTGCCGCGCCTTTTTGTTTAGATTGATAAAAACGGTCAAACACATTTGGCAAATCCTCAGGATGAATACCGCGACCTGTATCTCTGACGGAGAGTTCTATTTTATCTATTTTGCCAATGACTTTCACTTTTATTTGACCACCTTTGGGGGTGAATTTAAAAGCATTTGAAAGCAGATTATTTAGAATAGTCTCTAGTTTATGTTTATCTAAAAGTAAGTGAATATCTTTTTCTAGTTGATAATCAAAACGAAATAAGATGTTAGCATTTTCTGCATAGGACATAAAGTTGGAAGTCAATCTTTTTATAAAAGAATAAAAATTGACCGTCTCTTCCTTTAAGACTATTTTTCCAGCTTCTAGTTTATTTAAGTCCAATATTTCATTGACTAACTTTAATAATTGATGCCCGTTTTGCTCAGCAGTACTCAGGAAAGTATAGCTTTTATTGTCAATGTTTTTTCGTTTGAGAACCGACTTTATTGGGCCAAGCATTAAGGTCAGCGGCGTTCTGAGTTCGTGCGAAACATTCGCAAAAAAGCGGGTTTTGAGTTCGTCAAGTTTTCTCAAATCCTCTGCTTGTGCTTCAATTGTGCGTTTATCTGCTCGAATCTGTTGGGTTGCTTTCTGAATTTCGCGCTCCAAATTAGCTTGTCGCTGTTTGAGTATATAGGTGCGCCATGAAGTGTAAGCATAGCCAATAGAAAGCAAAATGACCGCAATTAATCCAAAAAACCACCAAGTCAGATAGAAAGGTCTTTTAGTAATAATAGTTAATTTGATTTGATTAGAAGTACTCGTCCCAAAAACGTCTTTACCTTTGACCGTCAATTCATATTTGCCATAAGGCAAACTTCCCAACTGAATTGAACGTTTGTTTTGACTTGTCCAATCAGTGTATATTTTACCATTTTTGGTTAATTGATAGATGTATTGATTTTTATCTACATTTTCATACGATAATACACTGAATTCTAAGTCAAAAACATAATCTGAGGGGCGCAGAATAAGTTCTAATGAATTTGTCAATTCAAGCGTTTTATCTTCAATTGTGTTCTCTTTTCCATTATACTCTTTATAACGACTTAGGGCAATTTTAGGTGGAGCAATTTTATTTTGTTGGTTAAAATGCTTAGGATTCAGGCTTGTAATTCCTTGTAACCCGCCAAAAAATAGGCGACCATCTACTGTCTGATGATGCGAAATTCGATTAAACTCCTGTTGTCCAATACCACTTTGTGGCGAAAAATTTTGCACTGCAAAAGAGGTCTTATTCATTCGGATAATACCGAAATCACTACTCATCCAAAGATTATCAAAATCATCTTCATAAATGGCATAAATACTATTATTTGCCAATCCATCTTTAATGGTAAATTGACGATATGTATTATTTTTTCTGTCCCATCGAATAACACCTTGCCCTCCCGTTGCTAGCCAAATGATTTTGTCTGTATCTTCATATAAATGATAAAAATTACTTGATGGTAAATAATTCTTATCACTTTCAGTATGAAATCTTGTAAAGGTTTCCTTCTTTTCATCAAATAGAAATAGACCTTTATTAGAACAAAGCCAATAGTTGTTTTTAAGTTTCTTATCAGGAATAATGCTCACAATCATAACAAAGTCATTCTGAACAATTTCGCTGAGTTGCTTAACCTGATGAGCAGTTGATTTTTCGGGGTCAAAAAGATATATTCCTTTTGATGTTCCCAACCAAAATTGATTCTTATTGGACGAAGAAGCTATCATTGACCATATAGTAATGGCATCATTATATAAATCATATTCTTTTTGTATTCCTTGTTTAGTATGCAGTAATGTATTCAAGCCGCCCTGCCAATATTCATCATTACTAATTCGATATACTATTTTATCTAAATTCTTATGAATATTATTTTTACTTATTGTTTTATTTTAATTCTATCCAATTAAAGGTGTTTTTCTTTACAAAAAACTTAATCCTTTTAATTAAACAGAATGCCAAAATACAAAAAAATTTATTTAAAAAAACATTTTTTAGATAAAGGTTCTGTTAACGGTGCTTAACTTCTATGTTAAGGTTATATTTTAAATGCTTCTTTAACTTTTTGAACATAGTCTAATTCTTCCCATGGAAACAACTTAACTTCTGTTGTAATTTCTTTTCCAGACCCATCCACAAATGTTTTATTAACAATTTCTGTTTTTCTCCCCATGTGCCCGTAAGCGGCTGTTTCAGAATAAATAGGTGTTCTTAAATTAAATCTTGTTTCGATAGCATAAGGACGCATATCAAAAATTTGTTCTACTTCTTTGGCAATTTCACCATCTGTTAAATTCAAATCACATGTTCCGTAAGTATCAATAAAAATACCCATTGGTTTAGCTACTCCAATTGCATAAGCCACCTGCACTAAAACCTCATCACACAAACCTGCTGCAACTAAGTTTTTGGCAATATGACGCGTTGCATAA
>CAKZLT010000669.1 GCA_937127195.1 uncultured Saprospiraceae bacterium | reverse complement strand
ATAAGGATAAGGGAAGCGTGGTTATAAATGCTTTGGTGTGTATAAAAAAGGTTAAAATAACGCTTCATAAGTTTGTTTATTTTTTAAAAAGAAAAATCACGTCAAAGTAGTTTATACAACTTCTCCAACGTGATTTCTCTTTTTTTAATTCTAAATAATAAAAGTAATTGGGCGCATCTCAAATTGTCGCATGAATAAGAAATATTTGTTTTGAGATGCGCCCAAATAATTTAGTTACAACTAATTTCTTAAGGCTCTCCTTTCAAGTTCTTCCATCACTCGCTCTCCAAACCAATTTAACGGCTCTTGCGTCTTATCTCCTGTCTGTGTATCACATTTAAAGAATAAAAAATATAACTCCAAATTATCACCCAAACGGTCAAATAAGCTACGTAAACAATGACTTGATTTTTCTAAAGAACGACCATTTTTCTTGGCTCTCCAGCAATAATAGGCATCATCGTGCCATTCTATCACATCCAAAAGTCCTTGGTCTTCGATGTATTTTTCTGCAAATTGTCTAGCCAAAACGGCGTGATGCATTGACCAATCACGAGGCTGACCAAAAACTTCCTTATACTTAAAAGTATCATGCAAAATAGTAACCAAACGCAATTGTTCTCTCAAGGATGCTTCCACATTAAGATTTTCTACATTCGTTAAAACTTCTTGAATATGATTAATCACAGCTCCTTCAGGGTGACCTCTTCTAGGTTTCCCCCAAAGCATTCCTTGCCGAATAACTGACTCATTAATAATACGTTTCTCTAATTTAGTTTCAGGTCGTATTATTTTTTCTATAATTTGATTATTGGAAATAGTTCTATTCATCTTCTTAATTATTCTATTCTCTCCTCCTCTAGCTATGAACAAGAACGTTCAAACGTGCCAAAACGTTTCATTAATTCAACTGAAATAATCGTATTTTATTACTTTTTTTAACTTCTCATTAACTAAACGACATTTTCAGCTAATTAATGACAATTAAGATTACTTTACTCTAGGTCTAAATACCTTCATCACCTCTGGGTTAGTTTCCAAAAAAGCCCCTTCTATCAAGTCAATGCAATAAGGCACAGCAGGAAAAACAGCATCCAAACATTCGCGAATTGCCTTTGGTTTCCCTGGCAAATTGATAATCAAAGTCTGATTACGAATACCCGCTGTTTGTCTTGATAAAATTGCTGTTGGCACATATTTTAGACTTTCCGCGCGCATCAATTCACCAAAACCAGGCATCATTTTTTGACAAACTGCTTCTGTCGCTTCAGGCGTTACATCTCGAAGTGCGGGTCCCGTTCCTCCAGTTGTAACTATCAAACAGCAACCTTTTTCATCTGCCATTTCTATCAATTTTGCAGCAATTTGGTCTTCTTCATCAGGTATTACCGCATAAACAGGCTCCCATTCTGACACCAAATAATCATTCATTGTTGCCACAACTGCCTTCCCAGGAATGTCTTCATAAATCCCCTTACTCGCTCTGTCTGAGACGTTTATAATACCTATTTTTGCTTTCATATTTTTTTTATTTAGTGACTGGTGATTGGTTAATTAGTGATTGGTTCGTTTGTTAATCGCTAATAAAAGCAACCAATCACTAATTAACCAATCACTAACTCTACCATCTTTTCAATTTCACCTCACCGTCCAATGCATTTGCATTATCCATCAAGTCCAATAAACCCGTTTCAATAGTTAATGTCTTTTTATCTTTAGAAACAACTCCGCCTTTGATAGTTGTTGATTTAACTTTCTTAGGAAAATTGTAAATCGTTGTATGAGTTGCATCCGAAAGCATCATTTTCATCATTTGCATTTGCTGCGCCATTTCATCATTTAACTCTGGTTTTGCTGCCGCATTCTTCGGTGCTGTTCTTTTGAAAGTTCTCTTTTTGAATAAAAAATCACTAGAATTACTCATTCCTCCGAGCATTCCTGTCATTCCGCCCATTCCATCACCACTATCTGTTAACTCCCTCATGTTACTCTGAAAATAAGTAATATCACTAGCCTCTTTAAAATCAAATGATATTGTCATATTCATAATTCCTTTATCTTGATTTACTAATGTATGTACTTTTACTTTTTCCCAAACTTCCTTCTTCTCCATCTCTTCCCTTTCCCCCGTTGCTTTCATCATATTCGCAGCGTAGACGGTCGTATCTACCATTTTCGGTAATTCACTTGTAATATCAGGTGCGTCTTCACCACCTTCTCCACCAAGCATTTTCCCCAAATCCATATCTTTAAGCATAGAAATCATGCTTCCCATATCATAAGATAACGAATAACTTCCTGAGCCATTTTTCTTAAAAGTAATGACTTCTGTCAAATTAATACAACTGTTAAAACTAGTCATGACAACAGCTAACAACAATACAAAACCTATCTTTTTCATGTTCTATTTTTTATAAAAAATGTTATCATTTAAAAATGAAAATACTGTATTCTCTAATAAAAATTCACGCTTAATCTAGCTTCTTGCAGCCAAAAGGGCGGTCTCACTTCTCGTTTCTCTATTCATAATTTTTTTAAAAATTCCATTACATCTACACCATCCGCGTAATCATACAAAGTCGGTCTTTGAGACATTCCAAAAGGAATAACGTCAATTCCTTCCAAGCTATTATTACCAACAACACATTGAATTTGTTCTTCTTTTGAAGCTAATTCTTCTATCAAAGCCGCTTTGTCACTATAATATTCATAATGAAGCTGCGCAATTCGCGATTGTAAGCTTGGGCTTTCTATCATAATAATCGAACCATTATTATAAAATGGCTTCTGATTAAGAATATGAAAAGCGATATTATAATCAAAGTTGTTTTTATATTTTCCATGATTGACAATTAATTTTCGTTCATGAAAAACCTCCAAAATAGGATTAAAATCATAACCTTCTGGAACGTATATTTTAGCTACATTTCGGCAACCTAGTCCAAAATAATTGAATACATCATCTGCCAGTTTCCTGAAATTTCCCTCCGTTTCGCTTCCATCAACAACGCCAATACTATTTCTATTTCTACGAATAATATTAGGATATTTTTTAAAATACGTTTCAAAATAACGCGCTGTATTGTTACTTCCTGTTGCGATTACAGCATCAAAACCAGCCAATCTTTCTATTACTGTAAAGTAATTTTCGGTATCAGGATTGATTTCGGACAAGACTTTTATGAAATGCCTCATCAAATAAAAATCCTTATCTGAACATTTAATCAAAGAGTGATGACCAGCTACAAATGTATTCATAACATCCTGAAAACCAACCAAAGGAATATTTCCAGCAAGAATCAACCCGACCTTTTTAGGTTCGATATTTTCTTGAATATCATAACTATTAGCCCATTCCGTTAGTTTTTTTCGTTCTAAAAATTCCGTTTCAATTGCCTTTAGTGACAACTTCGTATTTTCAACCGTAAACCAACCATTATTTAATTTGGATTGACGAATAACGAACTCTAAGCGTCCTTCCATTCGTCCAATATATTCTCCTAATGCAACTAATGCATCTATTCTTTCTTGTAAAGTCATTTTATATTTTCTCTGTTACTAAGTCGAATGAATTCGACTGTACTTTTTCAACCAAATCTAAAATATTTCGATAAATCGGTTTTAATTCTTTTGCTTTTTCTGGCGAAATCCATTCGACCTTTTCAACTTTTTCTTCTACTTGCGGTGTAAATTCTACATCATTTGAATGCATCTTGAACCAATGACTTACTTTCAAAACACGCTTATCTTTTTTATTTCTAAAAATGTGATAGGTCGTATGAAAAAACTCACCTAGTTCGATATTTTTCAAACCAGTTTCTTCTTCTACTTCGCGAATCGCTGCGATTTCTGGCGTTTCGCCTTCTTCAATATGACCTTTTGCCATATCCCAATAACCATCCCGAACAATTAAAAGCAGTTCTTTTTTATCATTAACAACAATACCTCCTGCCGCTTCTTTGACGGTCAAAATGTCCCAAAAATGCGCTTTCAGTTGGTCAAATTTATTACTATATAATACTATCTTATCTACTTTTTTTCCCTTTTCTAAGTTGTCAATAAAGTGATACAAATACTTATGTTTGCCTTGATAACGGGATTTTATCAAAGTTTTTGATGGCGAAAATGCTTTGGCTTCTTCTGCACTTGCCAAGATAAGAGGAACTTCGTTAACGTATATTTTTATCATGTTTTTTTTCTTTTATTTGTCTCATGTTTCTCGCAGAGTTTTGGGAGAAGCAGAATTGCAGAGTTTTTTTAAAAAAATTACTTCTATCTTTTTTTGGGTGTAATTCAGTTTTTCGCTGAAGTAAAAAAGAACATTTGCGAAATTTTGAAAATTTGGCAAATGGGCTGCGTGAAATAGATTTGCCAAATCTTTAAGATTTCGCCAATCTAGCTAATTTGCGAAAAACTGAATTCCCCCCTTTTTTTTAAGGCTACCAATAAAAGCATCTCTATTCTCTAAGCCGTAAGGCGTTATCTTTTCTCTGTTCTATTTCCTCTAAAACTCCTCAGGTAATACCTTA
>CAKZLT010000668.1 GCA_937127195.1 uncultured Saprospiraceae bacterium | reverse complement strand
GTAAAAGTTTCAAACCAAACTCCCAAAATAAAAGGGAGTTCGGCTTATTCTTGCCAACTAGCAACTAGCAACTAGCAACTAGCAACTAGCAACTAGCAACTAGCAACTAGCAACTAGCAACTAGCAACTAGAAACCAGCAAGACCTATGAATCTGCCTTTCAGAATAGCCAATCAATACTTATTTACCGACCGTTTTTTTAGTCGTGACGGACTAATCATCAATAGTATTTCTAGCTTATTGGTCTTGATATTAATGTATTTTAATATCGAATGGGGCGTGCCGTTTTTGATAGTGCAATTGTTGCCATTTTCTTTTTTTAAAGAAAAAAAATTATACAATTGGGGCGTAAAAATAGGCTTAGCGGCTATTATGGCACTTTCGCCGCTTGTATTATCTTATGGTATTATTGGGTTATTTGTTTTTCAAATAATTAAACAAATCAAAGCTAATAAGCGACCCAAAATCACCACTCTATTATTAGCAATTGTAGTTATTTCGTTGCTGTTCTTTTCTTTTTGGGTTGGTGTGATGCTCTATATTTTGAGCTTATTTATACAGCAATTATTTATAGGAAAACGAAATGCGGTTCATGTTATTTCTCGAATTTCAGTACTTGGAATCACCGTTGGAACAACCGCCTTGATATTAGTTTTGTCTGTTTTTAATGGCTTTGAATTCTTAATTATTGATTTGTTTGATTCTTTTAATCCTGATGTGAAAATCACAATTGCAAAGGGAAAAGTATTTGTACCAGACTCTTCGCAAGTCGCCGAATTATACAACCTAGAAGAAGTCGAAAACATTTCGGAAACTTTAGAAGAAGTTGCCTTTTTTGAATATGAAGGCAGTCAAGATTTTGGTATTGTAAAAGGCGTTGATGCTGCTTTTGAACAAGTTTCTAATGTCGATTCTAATATTATTAGAGGCTTGTATGCACTCCGAAAAGGCGAAACCAACTATGCCGTTCTAGGTATGGGAATGGAATATAAATTAGCCGTAAATGTCGAAAATCGCCTCAATTCTTTAAATATTTATATGCCGAAACGAAAGCGAACGGCTACGCTCCAAAACGCTTTCAAAAAGCGATTCGCTTACCCTATTGGTACTTTTGCTATTCAACAAGAGTTCGACGACCAGTTTGTATTAGTAGATTTGGAATTTGCTAGAGGTTTGTTGTCTTATAAAAATGAAGTCAGCGCATTAGAACTCAAACTCAACCCTAATTCAGACATAGAAGAAGCAGTTCAAAAAATAGAGGCTATAATGGGAACAGATTTCAAAATCAAAGACCGTTACAGGCAGAATGAAGCCTTTTTTAAGCTAATGAATATGGAAAAATGGATTGGCTTTGCGGTTTTAAGTTTTACACTTTTGTTAGTTTCTTTTAATATGGTTGGCGCGCTTTGGATGTTGGTTTTGGATAAGAAAAAAGATATTGCTATTCTCAAATCAATGGGAACGGTAGAGAAAGATATTCAGCAGATTTTTATTAATAAAGGTATTTTATTAGCATTATTAGGTGGACTGGCAGGGATGTATATTGCCTTGATTTTCTACTTTTTTCAGACGCAAGCCGACTTGATAAAGCTATCAGGAAGTGCCAATTTATTGGTGGATACTTACCCGATTGCCCTAAAATGGCTGGATTTCGCACTAGTATTTTTGACAGTTGTGGTCATCGGTGTTTTGGCATCATGGTTACCTGCATGGCGCGCAAAGCGCATTAGTCCGTTAATTAGAGAAGATTAATTGTTTGAATGATGAATGTTGAATGCTCCGCTGTTAGTATAATCAATAACAGCGGAGCATTCAACATTCTGCATTCAAAAAATAAATGTTTTTTTATAAAAAAATAATATGGAAGCTTGGAAGATAGATTTTGAATGGTTACAGGTTCGTCATAAGATTAAAGATATGATGAGTTTAGCCAAATTACCTGATTTGAATGGTGTTCTTTTTTTGATTGGTGTTCAAGAATATGGGCGCACTAAAGAAGAATTTACCAAAGAAGAGAAGCAAGATTTGATGCATATTGCTATTTGTGAGTTACTGACCCCTGATGGTTACTACGAATTTGTTGGGAGAGATGAAGCTGGCTGGCCGCATTACGAAACTCTCAAACTCATTGGAACTAAGGGCGTTCAGAATCAAGAACAGTTGCTAATAGAGAAGGTGATACATTACTTTAAAGATATTTAGAATGTTACAGTGTTGTAATTACGATTTTTTATCAATTGTTTCTACTTCTAAATCAATATCAAACAACTAACGAAAACAAATATACATTCAATCTCTATAATTTTATTTGGTTTTTAGGTAAGTTTACTTCATAAAGTATTACAATTACGTTAAAAACCAAATATCATGCTATTACGAAATCAACTAATTAATACTCAATTATTTTTAAGAAAAATCCAACCCAAAATTTTTTTTAATTGCCATCAATCCAAAATTATTTAGACTAAAGTCTCCTATATCAAATTTTAAGAAAAAATTTTTTTGAGAAAAAAAGAATTTTTAAGGTGACATATATTCATCTAGACAGATAAATATATAGATAAGAATACAATCTCTAGCGATACTAACTAAAATCACAATAGAATGCCACGACTCATTATACCATTTGAGGTAAAAGGAATCTATCTATCCGATAATCAAACCATTACTGAACCAAGTGCGGACTTTAGTAAAGTGTCTTTTTTTGATAAAAAAAACGAGACGGTTATCAATCCGAGTATGCCGTATATTAGTGAAAATTTGGTATCTCAGCCTTTTGAAAATCAAAAGATGGAGCTAGAAAAAGGCTTGCATTTACATTTCATTATTCCTGACATGCTGCGAGCTGATGTTGAGTTTCCGAATAACAAGCATGAATTACCACCAATTCCGAATCGTTGGCTAGTTATTAAGAATGGTTCAGAAAAGCATATTATCGAAAGTGATTACTTATATCCTGAATATTCTAGTTTAACCAACAAAGTAACCGTCCCAATTCCTTGGGATAAATTCAAAGCGAAAAACCTAAATGTTCCGTTTCGATACATGGGCAGACAGTATGCAGTAGGAGCAGCAAAAGCCGAAACAGGCGAAACCTATTGGTCGAATATAATGGACGAACCATTGACGGCAGAAGGATATGGAGAACCTTCTTTTATTGGTTTTTTACCGAATTGTAAGGATATTTTAACTTTTCATGATGCTCATCCAGCCGCTGGAGATACTTACGAAATTTGGGGTTGGTATGATTTGGGAACTGGTACTTCTGATAAAATAAAAGCACTTTTTCAAAAAACAACAGAGATTGCAAAAGAGCAATTCAATACCTTTTCTACGCTAGAAAGCCTTATAGAAAATGGAATAAAATACGAAAAGGGAGATGCAACAATACTCAACAATCTAGTCTTTACCACAGAACAAAAGACTTTACTAAGCACTTATCTAGAACTTGATAAGGATGTAAAAAGTAAATTCATTGGTGCTACGCCTAGTTCAGATATTATTGAATGGGTATTTCAGCAATTGATTATTAAAGAAAATATTGCGTTGAAGGTTTTCTTTGAAAAGGTTTTTGCAGATTCAGCGGCTACCCCAGATGGTTTCTTAGATACTTATACTTTCGAGCAAAGACAAATGCTCGCTAATCACTTAGATATAGATAAAATCATTCTGGCTAATTTGCGAAACACTTCCATTACTAAAATAAATCAAACAGATAATACGGCTATTTCAAAAGCCTTATTGATATTAAAAGATAAAGGCACATTAACATTCAAAAACACCTTGTCAGCCTTTGAACGAAGTGTATTTGAAACCACTTTTGAAACGGATATTATTGGTGATTATCATTCTACTGAAAATGCAAATAATCTCTTTCTTTATACTAAAACTAAGATTTCGACACTCGAAAAAATCAATAGTCAACAAGCTGAAATAGATTATGATATCGCAGTTGGTAATTCTGGAACAGAAGCTATTTCTGCTTTTGTAGCCAACAAATTAGCAAAAAGTGGTGATTTAGGGAGTTTTAAAAAAGCACATATTGAAAATGTATTGGAAGCGGTTCAGTTTGATAGTTTAATTGGAAGTCAAGTTGATATAGGTTCTAGATTCACCGCAGCGCGACACGAAAAGACGTTTAGAGCGATTGAAGGCGGGATTAAATATCTTTTTGATTTTGAAATTACACCTGCTTCCGAAAATCTAACAGAAGAAAATCAAGCCTTCAAAAAATTATTAAGAGAAAGTAAAACAGCCCAAACAGCAGATTCAAAACTTTATAATCAGGTTCAAACTTTAAAAGAACAACTCTATAAAATCAACCTTTTGCAAACAAGGTATGATAAAAACATTCGTGTTATACAATCCAAAAGACATCAACTTTTTGCGGATTGGTACAAATATATGATGTCTGCGCATCCGCCTTATATGCAGGATAAAGATTATCCGAAGGGCGATGATGTATTGAGATATATCTATGGTCATGTCGTTGAGGATATTTCAGAATTGGTGATTGACACAGGTTTTTTG
>CAKZLT010000667.1 GCA_937127195.1 uncultured Saprospiraceae bacterium | reverse complement strand
CTCTTTGCGTTCCGAATATTTGCATACCATATTTTTGTAAATGGTAACGATCTGATAAAATCATAAATAAGTCCCGATTGATAATTTTTTCTTTTACTAATCGCTCGAACATTGGATAATGTTTATCTAAAAAGCTAATTGAATTACTATGAAGGGCGATTAATACTAAATCATTTTTGTGATATTCTCCTGTAATTTTATTATCAACATAGCCATCATAAGCATCAATAATAGAATCCACTAATATGCAATTGAGAGAATCAAGATATTGTTGTTTTCTCCATAAATCTTGAACAATTTTAGAATCAGAGCCATGTTTTTGTTCAGTTTCTTCTAGTTTATCACGATGACGAACATCTCTTTCTCTTAACACTTTCAGATTCATTAATAATTTAGTATCAAGATTGGCTTCATCTTCTTTTTTTGACTTTTCATGTTCACTTTCTAATTCTTCGCTGTAAGGTTTACAAAAACTATAAATTTTCTTCCATCTAGATAATGATAAATCTTCGTACGAAGTATGTCCAAAATATTTAGCACCATCATTTCCATCAATCATTACATAACAAACAAACGCCGTGTCTAACCTCATTGTATAATATAATCGATTATAGATACTATCTACTGGTTCTTTTAATGCTGTATAACCATTAATAATATTAAATTCTAAGAAAATTTGAGTTTTATTATCTATATCATTGCTTTTTAATTGTTCTCTAAAACTCTTAATGTTGTAAGTCCATTTCTTATAAGTTTTATCAGATACGCCTTGCCGTTGAGGTGGAATATAATCAGATATTTGAGACAAAAGGGAAGAAGAGTAAAGTAGATAGAAAATAGAAAATATTATTTTTTTCATTTAATCAAAATTTAATAATATAACTGGCTATTTTTAATCAAAATAACCAGTACAACTTACACTTAACAACAAATAACACTGTTATGGTTGATTTACTAACAATTTCGAACACCTTGAACTATACCATCATTCGACCAAGCATTATCGTCATATAACGTTGCGCCACTAACAGTATTATGTCTGTCAGAACCACTACAACTTGTTCCTGGCTGTGTCCATGTTGTCTTAACTACCTCTCCACCAATCAAATTTTCTAACAAAAATCTATTCAATTCAGCTTTCTCAAACTTCTTCATTGATAACTTTTCCATTCTTTAAATTTTTTAAAAGATTAAAAAAACAAGTATTCCCTTTTCTCCTTTAGCTAGCATAGATAAAAGAGTGATACTTTTTACAATTACAAATGTAGGACACATTCACTTACCAAACAAGGGACAAAACTGGACATAATCTGACATAGTATGACATAATGTGACAAAACTGGACATTTCATTTTTTACCATTAACCAAATCTTATATTTGTAATAACAATTCATACTTACTAATATAATCGAATAACCATAACAAGATACAATAATATATGCCACAAGACATAATCACAACAGAACGAAAAATAGTAATCACCAAAATAGAAACAACGCCCGAAACAATTCAACTCAATGAAGCACAGACTATTCAGACCATACTCGGACATCCGCCGAGCTGGCTACTCCGATGGGGCGTTTCGTTAGTTGCTCTGTTTGTTATTGTCTTAATAGCCATGAGTTGGCTCATCAAGTATCCTGATGTTATTGAGGCACAAGTCAGCCTAACGACAGAACAGCCCCCCATCCGAGTGATGGCAACGACTAGCGGACGATTGGATAAATGGTTGGTCAATAATCATCAAACCGTGCAAGCTGGGGCAGTATTAGCCGAATTATACAATACCGCTGCTTCGAGTGATATTGCAAGCCTAGATATTTTTTTGACACGAATAGAACAGGTGAATAGCATTCAGTAATTACCCATCAATTTACCACAGCATTTGCAATTAGGGGAACTACAATCTTCTTATTCTACTTTTAGCGAAAGCTATAAGGATTTACTTTATTTTAAAAATGCCACCAATGTTGCCATCAAAATCAAATCATTAGGCAACCAAATCCAACACATTCAGCAATTGAATATTTCACAGCAGAAGCAATTGGATATTTTTAATAAAGAAACTCAAATCGCCCTCAAAGATTGGCAACGCTACCAGTATTTATACAAAGAAAAGAGTTGTACGCAGGTCGAATTGGAAACCAAAGAACTCAACTACTTACAGCATCAGCGACAAGCTGAAAGTCTGCAAGCAGGAATCACCAATAACGAACTTCAAATCGAACAGTTGCAACTCCAAATCGCGGAACTCAACCAAACTCAAACCGACGGCGCAACAGGTAAATTTACAAGCATCAAAGAGCAAACTCAACGGCTCAAAAGTGAAATTGAGCAATGGAAAGCGACTTATTGGATAGTCGCGCCTATTGCTGGAAAAGTGGTCTTATCTGATGTCTGGGCAGCCCAACAATTCGTTAATGCGAATACTGAAATACTAACGATTGTACCTGAGGACACCGCAAATCCTATTATCGCCCGCGCAATCATTCCAATACAGGGCGCAGGGAAAATCAAGTCTGGAATGCAAGCAATTATTAGTTTTTTGAATTATCCGAGCCAAGAGTTTGGGACAATTACGGCAGCAGTTCATCAAATGGCACTTATCCCAAAGAGGAAAGAAGAAGAAGAAGAAGAAAAAAGCTGGAACTTTTC
>CAKZLT010000666.1 GCA_937127195.1 uncultured Saprospiraceae bacterium | reverse complement strand
AAAAAACTATTTCGTCACAATCGCCGCCAAAAATTGGTCGCGATATTCTTTTTCTAAAAATTTACCAGAATATTCAACCGTAACCGTACTTGAAGAAGTATCCTCTACACCACGGGATTGCACACACATGTGCTTCGCATCAATGTAAACTGCTACATTATCAGTATCTAATACTTCTTTTAGTTCGTCTACTATTTGCTTTGTCAAGCGTTCTTGTACTTGTGGTCTTTTGGCGTAATACTGAGCAATTCTATTTAGTTTAGATAAGCCAATCACCTTACCGCTAGACATGTAAGCGATGTGTGCGAAACCATAAATTGGTAAAAAGTGGTGTTCACAGGTCGAAAAAATACTTATATTTTTTTCTACCAACATTTGGTTGTAACCAAATTTGTTATCAAACATGGTCGCAGCAGGCTTATTTTCAGGATTCAAACCTTTAAAAATCTCTTTAACAAACATTTTTGCAACACGTTTTGGTGTACCATTAAGGCTATCGTCAGTCATATCTAGCCCGATGGTTTCCATAATTTCGCGAAAATGATGAGAAATTTTAGTTATTTTTTCATCATCAGAAATGTCAAAAGCATCTTCCCGCAAAGGAGTCTCTAAAGAAGAAGCTACATGATCGTCGCCCATTTCTTCATGAAAATCATTGTGATCGGTAGAGTGAATATCTAAAACTAAACTATCTGATTTCATTGTTTGATTTTTAGTATAAGCAACATTGCTCCATCTAAAATTTGAGTACAAAAGGTGTACTTATTTATAGATTTGAGAAAGTTATTTCTTTGTTGAGTTTCTTAAAAAAGGGTTTTTGATAAATGCTTTTTGGTTAATCTAAGTTCTTTGAAAAATCCCATGTTATTAGTTTATTCACACACCAAAAAGGACTTAATTGAAATATTTTGAATTTTTACGGTATTATCAAAAAAAACATTTATTTAGCTTAAATAAGAAACAAGAAAATAGATTTAAAACTTTTTGGTTACCCTAAAGTAACCATAGCATAAACATTACTTGCACTCTTTTGTTTATGGCAGCGTGAAGAATATAGATGAAACATTCAACAAAATTTGGGATATAGCAGTAATTGGTTCTGGAATGGGAAGCCTTACGGCTGCTAGTTTACACGAAAAAGATGGTAAGAATATTGTTGTTTTAGAGCAAAATTATTTACCTGGAGGTTGCGTAAGTTCTTATTACAGAAAGGGATATATTTTTGAAGCAGGTGCAACAACTCTTGTCGGAATGGATGATAATATGCCTTTGAAATACCTCTTAGAAGAGCTGAATATTTCGATTGATAAAGTTTTGTTAAAAACACCAATGAAGGTTCATTTTCAAGATAAAATGGTGGCAACACGTCATCATTCTATTGATGAATGGATTGAAGAAGCAGAGCGTATTTTTGGTAAAAAAAATCAAAGACTTTTCTGGGAATACTGTTTTAAGGTCAGTAATTTCGTTTGGGAAACTTCCTTAAAGCAACTTTCTTTTCCGCCGACACGCTTTAAAGATTTGATACCAATTCTTAAAAAATTTCAATTCAAACAGGTTCAATTTGCAACAACAGCATTTACTTCTATGCAATTGCTTTTGGAAAAATATGATTTGCTAGACAACGAACGATTTATCAATTTTATCAACGAACAATTATTGATTACAGCACAAAATAGCATTGAAGAAGTCAATGTATTATTTGGATGTACAGCGCTTTGTTATACTAATTTTGGTAATTATTATGTAAATGGTGGCTTGATAAATTTAGTAAAACCAATCTGTGAATACATAAACAGTCAAAATGGAACGGTACTCACGAGAGTAGGCGTAAACTCGGTCGAATTGATAAATGGCTTTTATGAATTAAAAACGAATAAGAAAGGTGAAGGAAAAGTAATCCGAGCGAAACGTTTGATTTCGGGTATTCCTATTAATAATACCTTGGATTTGTATTCAACCAAAGAACTTAATCAAAAATATAAAAAATCATTAATGCCTTCCGAAAAGCTTGTGAGTGCTTTTGGAATGGGAATTGGCTTTAAGTCGGATAAGAAATTTGACTGTATTCATCATCAAATACACTTAGATGAACCATTGCCGTACTGTAATTCAAAAAGTATTTTTGTTAGTTTGAATCATGCTTCTGATCAGAGTCGAACACCGAGTGCAGCGCATCAAGTTGCCAATATTAGCACGCACGTTCATGACCCAAAAGCCAATGATGAGTTTGATAAAGAAGTGGTTGAAAATGCCATTTTTGACGCATTAGAGAAACATGATTTTCTTAAAAAAGAAGACATTGAATATTATCACTCTTATTTGCCGACTTCGTGGGAAAACTGGATTGGGCGCAAATACGGTTTCGTTGGTGGTTATCCGCAGTATTTTAAAATCAAACCTTGGCAGATGATTGATGCTCGATTAGATGGAAAGAATGCCTATATTTGCGGCGATACAACTTATCCTGGTCAGGGCATTCCTGGGGCAACGCTTAGCGGCTTGATTGCTTACCAGAAAATGAAATTGGACGGAGTGTAATGAATAGAAAAGAGAAAAGAGACCGCCTTATAGGCTAAGAGAAAAGAGACGCTTTTAATGATTTTCCTTTGATTTTTACTGATTGTAATGGCTTGCAGTGATAACTATAATAAAAAAGGTGACGCACCTAAAGGCACTGTTTGTAGAAATTGGCTATAAATATAGAATAAAGTGCCTTTAGGTGCGTCACTGCAAAACGTTACAAGCAGGATTTTTTTTATTATAAATATGTATTTTGCCATAAGTGAAAAACTGAATTACACTCAATTTTTCTGATTGTAATGTTTTTATAAAAAGTAATCACTGAGGTTATTTTTTGCCTATTCCCTTAAAGCTAAATATTAATAAAAGCATCTCTTTTCTCTTAGCCTGTAAGGCGGTCTTTTTTCCCTTTTCTCAATAATTTATCCATGAATATTGCAGTAATTGGAGGAGGAGCGGCTGGTTTTTTTTCGGCAATACATGCCAAAAAGAATTATCCTGAGGCAGAAGTAACGATTTTTGAGAAATCTAAAAAGGTATTATCCAAAGTGAAAATATCTGGTGGCGGACGCTGCAATGTAACGAATGGTTGCACGAAAGTGAGTGAATTATGCAAGGCTTATCCGAGAGGAGGGAAGAAGCTCAAAAAGGCTTTTCATCGCTTCAACACAACGGATACAATGGATTGGTTTGAGTCGCGAGGTGTGCCGTTGGTCACTCAAGAGGATAATTGTGTTTTTCCTGTTTCGCAAGATTCACAAAGTATTATTGATTGCTTTTTGAAGGAAATAAAACAACTCAAAATAAAGGTTGTATTGAGTGCTGGTGTCAAAAAAATGGCTCGTAAGAATGACCGTTGGGAGTTATCTTTTTTAAAAGAAAATCAACACAAACGCCACTTTGATAAGGTGATTGTGGCAACAGGTGGCTCGCCTCAAAAACGAGGTTTGGAATGGTTAGAAGCCTTAGGTCATCAAATAGAAACGCCAGTTCCGTCTTTGTTTACGTTCAATATGCCGAGCGAAAAAGTTCGCGAATTGATGGGTGTAGTCGTCAAAGAAACGCAAGTCAGCATCCAAGGCACAAAACTCAAATCTGATGGCCCATTATTAATAACACATTGGGGAATGAGTGGGCCAGCTATATTAAAGTTATCTGCTTTTGGTGCAAGAATATTGAGTGAAAGAGGTTATTCTTTTAAAGTACAAGTCAATTGGGTAAATGAAAAAAATACTGAATTGGTCATGGAAGAACTCCGAAAATTGGAGCATTTACATGGCAAAAAACAATTGTCTAACATTCGTCCGTACTTTTTGCCACAGCGTTTGTGGCTATATTTATTAGAAAAAAATGACTTCTCGGAAACGAAGAGATGGGGCGAAGTTGGTAAAAAAGGATTGAACAGATTGATGAATACTTTGACAAATGACACCTATGAAGTTAAGGGAAAAACAACTTTTAAGGAAGAGTTTGTAACTTGTGGCGGCGTAAGTTTGCAAGATATTGACCTCAATACGATGCAAAGTAAAGTTTGCGAAGGATTATATTTTGCAGGAGAAGTAATGGATATAGACGCAATTACGGGCGGTTATAACTTTCAGGGAGCTTGGACGACGGCTTTTATTGCTGGAAAATTGGGCTAGTCAAGTCAACTCCTTTGCAAATCCTGTAATAAATTCTATTTTTGTAAAAAGAGAAAGGTTAGATAATCATTCAACTAATAAAATAATCATTAGAATAGTTTTAGATATATTTAGAAGTGTTCTATAAATATAAGATAATATGGGTTGGTTCAAGAGATTAAAAGACGGAATTACAACTACTACTAGAGAAAAAAGAGAAACGCCAGATGGTATTTGGCACAAGTGTAAGGAGTGTAAAGAAACAACTAGAACGAAAGAACTTCGTGAGAATTTTTATGTTTGTCCAAAATGTCAATATCATGAACGTATTGGGTCAAACGAATATTTTGATATTATTTTTGATGGTAGATATACAACGCTTTTTGATGATTTGTTATCTAAGGATTTTTTAGAGTTTACAGATTTGAAAGGTTATGATGAACGACTCAAAAAGGCCCGCGCCAAAACAAATTTGAGTGATGCCATTCGAGTTGGTGTTGGAAATGTCAATCGTAGAAAGTTGGTTATCGCAGCGATGGATTTTAGTTTTATTGGTGGTTCTATGGGATCAGTAGTAGGCGAAAAAATCTCAAGAGGAATCGACTATGCTATCGAAAATGGTTATCCTTTTATGATTATTTCAAAATCAGGTGGTGCGCGTATGATGGAATCTGCGTTTTCATTGATGCAAATGGCAAAAACATCTGCTAAGTTGACTTTGTTGACTAAAGCTGGTTTGCCTTATTTTTCATTTTTGACTGACCCAACAACAGGTGGAGTATCTGCTTCTTATGCAATGCTCGGAGATATTAATTTTGCTGAACCTAAGGCATTGATTGGTTTTGCTGGCCCTAGAGTCATCAAGGAAACTATCAAACAAGATTTACCAGAAGGTTTTCAACGTTCGGAATTTTTGTTAGAACATGGTTTCTTAGATTTTATCG
>CAKZLT010000665.1 GCA_937127195.1 uncultured Saprospiraceae bacterium | reverse complement strand
GTTCTCACAGTAATATTCGATTTTTTGCAACGGCGATTGCGCATTTTTCATCAGAATCACACCATATTGAACACGAAGCAATTAATTATACTTTGCGTCAGCCAATAGGCGTAGTTGGTTGTATTTCTCCATGGAATTTGCCTTTATATTTATTTACTTGGAAAATTGCACCCGCACTTGCATCAGGTAATTGCGTCATTGCAAAACCATCGGAGGTAACTCCAATGACGGCATTTTTGTTATCAAAAGCAGCCATTGAAGCAGGAATCCCTCCTGGTGTTTTGAATATTATTCATGGTTATGGCCCAATTGCTGGTCAAGCCATTATAGAACACCCGCGCATTAAAGCCATTTCTTTTACTGGTGGTACAAATACGGGTAAAAAAATAGCTGCCGTAGCTGCTCCAATGTTCAAAAAGCTTTCGTTAGAGTTAGGTGGTAAGAATCCAAATATCATTTTTGCGGATTGTGATTTTGAAAAAATGATGGCTACGACCTTAAATTCTTCTTTTGCGAATCAAGGACAAATTTGCCTTTGTGGTTCTCGGATTTTTGTGGAAGCCTCTATTTATGAAAAATTCAGAGAAGAGTTTGTCAAAAGAGTAAGAATGCTCAAAGTAGGCGACCCAACTTCTTCAATGACAAATATGGGCGCGGTCGTGTCAGACTTGCATCGCGAAAAAGTTTTGAATTACGTAGAACTTGCCAAACAAGAAGGCGGAACAGTGCTTTGTGGTGGTGAAGTTGCCGAAGTTGGCGGAAAATTCTCCAAAGGTTATTTCTTGAAGCCGACAGTTATTGAAGGTTTGTCGCATGATTGTCGCACGAATCAAGAAGAAATATTTGGACCTGTTGTTACTATTATGCCTTTCGAGACAGAAGAAGAGGTTTTGATGTATGCGAATAGTGTCGAATATGGTCTGTCTGCTACGATTTGGACTTCTAATATTTCGCGAGCTAACCAAATGGCAGAGCGTATTCAAGCTGGTGTCGTCTGGATTAATTGCTGGTTGTTGCGCGATTTGAGAACGCCTTTTGGCGGTATGAAAGCATCTGGTGTTGGTCGTGAAGGAGGTTTGGATGCGTTGAGATTTTTTACAGAAGCTAAGAACGTTTGTATTAAGTATATGTAAGTACAATGACAGAATTAGCGAATGATAAAATGAGTGAATAACTTTTGATAATCAAGGTGTTACTTCATTTTTAATGCCTAATTAATTTTGTCCAAGTACTTAAAACTGGTTACTTGATACTGGTTACTGGTAGGCTAATAGCGGTAACAACTAGCAACCAGAATCAAGTGACCAGCAACTAGAAACGATGAATGACAACATATTAGATGATGATTTTTTGTATGAAAATCAATACGATTGGACGAAAGTAAAAGATTCGGATATTGTAGAAATAAAGACTTTTGCCTTCGAGCATGAGGCACAGTTTGCTAAAACCTTATTGGATGCGGAGCAAATTCCGAATTTCCTGAAAAATGCTAATATGGCTTCTATTTATTCAGGAATGTCAATTGGATTGGGCGGAGTGGGGTTGATGGTTTTGCGTCAAGATGCCCAAAAAGTGATTGAAGTATTGGCTAAAGAAGATAATCCTATTGAAATTGACAGCGAAATGCTCGATGAGTCGGTCTATTTGGATATGGAATTGGAAGCAGCAGAGCAAGAGGAAGCAATCGAAAAACCGCCTTTTGATATGGGGAAAATGATAATTTTTATTTCTATAATTATTATGTTGTCTTACTTAGGGTTTTTATTTTTTTCTAGTTATGGTATTCAGTTTCAAGGTGGCATTCCTCATAATGAGCCTTTTAATGGCTAAAAGATGCTTTTTATAAAAATAATTGAATGAGAAAATTGTAACCTATATTTTAAATCTCTATATTTGCAACAATGTTGCATTTGAAACGTTTTGACTTTTATATAAATTACTAGACTATTTTATAAGAATGGTTTTTTAATAAAAAAATAAAATGGAGGAGAAAAATCTACAAAATAATTCGGACTTAATTGGCATAATAAGCTCAGGTTTGTGTTTAATTCACTGTTTGGCAATGCCTTTTGTATTGGGTTGGTACACTTTTTCGGAACACGCACACCATGATCACGTTGGTCACGTTCATGCGCACGCTTCTGTTGGTGGCTTCAATTGGGATTATTTTTTTATTCTTTTAGCTTTGGTTGCGGTACTTTTTTCGACTCGCGGTCATGCAGCTTCTACTTTAGTAAAGAGTTTACTTTGGGTATTTTTTGCAATGTTTGCTATTGGAATTGGATTTGAAGCATTCGGAGTGTTTTTTCAAATACTAGGCTATACAGCTTCTTTGGGCTTGATTGCAACACATTGGATTAATTATCGTGAGTGCCGAAATCATTCGCACGCATAAAAGGTAATCATTGAATTTGAGGTCAAATTAAGTACATGAACAAAAGTAATTCGGTACTCTAACTTACTTTTTCTGCTCTATTTCTTTGAAAAATATTCGTGTAGCTCGCTATACTCACATTTTTTAAAATCATAGAACAAAAAAAATACTTCCTTATAATTACGTCATTACTTCTGCTCACGTACTTAAAACGTCCACCCAAATCTTAAAGTCAATCGTCGATATTGCACATCATCAATATTAATCCCATTCCAACGCTGAGAAGTAATTTCTACGCTTTGAAATTGGTAACCAAAATCAAACAGAAATGATGAGCCAGAAGGTCTATCAAAACGAATTCCTAAAGCGGGATGCATAAATAATCCGCCTTTTGCTTCTATAATATCAAATTCTGTATTCGCTTTTACGAAGCTATATCCAATTCCCATACTATAAAATAAACTTGTTGGATTATCAGAAACATTTCCTCTTACATCCAAAAAGATAGGAATAGTTTGAACGCCATTATTGACACTTATTTGATTGTAAGAAAGACCTAAACCTGCCGCCAAATGGTTATTATATTGAAATCCCGCTAATGCAGAAAGCCCTCCACCGCCATCTTCTGTGGCTATATTTATATTACCTAAGATACCATAATACCAACCTTCACGATTATATTGATAGTTTCTGATAGAAGGATAAATTTTAATTTCTGAGGTCTCGACATTTTTAACTTCACTTTTAGGATAAACAAAAATGCTTCCACCTAATATTTCAATTTTGACAGTTTCATCATTCATCGAAATGAGTTTTCCTTTCAGAACACTACCGTTATTTAATTCTATGGTTGTTTCATAATACCATTTAGATTCTTTTTTTCCTTTTTTTTGGGCATTTATATTTGTATTAAAAATAAAAAATAGGAATAAAACAGAAAAGTATTTTAAGTATTTCATATTTGATTGATTACTGTTGAGCGTCAAAAATTGTAAAAAGCGTCGGATGCCTGCGAGGCGTCCGACGCTTGTAATTATTAATGTTTTGTAAAAACTAGAAAACTATCTAACCACTTCAATCTTAGAAACTAATTCTAATTCGCTCGCATCAGAAGCATCATATTGGTACAAACCATCTTTTCCAATCATCAACAACAAATCAGAATTTGGAACATTGATTACATCGTAAGCATTGATGTCTTTAATATGGTCAATTTCGTTACGATCCAACTTCATCGGGTCACTAATATCAAACGCTTTCAATCCCCATTCACCTTCACACAAAAACAAATTATCACCCTTGATAGACAAGCCATGCGGATTATCCATATCAAATGTTTTTTCTAAAACAGGTTGAGTCAAATCAGTAATATCAATCAAATCAATCTGATTAGTAAACCCTTCGCACCAAGTTCCTGAACGTAACGTTACATAAGCATAGTTATCTTTTACGAACACAGGGTCGCAAGCTCTAGCATGCTGAAAACTAGACAATTGCGTTGGTGAAGCAGGATTAGAATTATCAAAAATGAACATCCCAGCATTCGAACCAATGAATAGTTTATCCTTGTAAGGATAAATAGTTTCGATGCCCCAACCGATATTTACATCACTCAATTCGGTTGGTGACGCAGGGTTTGACGTTATTTCAAAAACATTCATATTACTATTATCAACAGCATATAAGTGTCCTTTCGAAATCGTAAAACGCGCCATAGAACCACCTGTACCAGAAGAAGCACTACTACCAACACTTGCTGCACTCGGACTACTTGATAGCATATCATTACTCTCAAAATCAAAAAATACACCGCCATTATTACGGATAATATTTTGAGTCTCACAATCAACTACTTCGGTAACTTCTTCTTCGTCATAATAGATTAGAAATCCTGTTTGATATTCATATATTTTAGGAAAAACATCTTCTTTTCTATCCACTAACTGTACATTAGTTGGATTTGAAATATCCAATGTAATCAAATCATCTCCATTATCAGCATATAAATTATTGCCTTGAATAGCCATATCTATATTACCTGGAATATTGACAAATGCCACATTTGACGGATTAGATGGCGTAGAATTATCAATGATATGAATACCTTTATTACGTTCATTTACAAAGATATAATCATTATAAAAATAGATTTTTCCAGGCTTTTCGAGTGCTTTCGCGCCAGTTGTCTTGATGTCAACAATTTCTTGTTGCGACATATAAACTGCCGTTCTTTTGATATAACGCATCTCACGCTCACAAGTATCTTCCATACAACTATTGAGGGTAAATACCGTCAATAAGAGGAATAATAAAGGGTATTTTAAATTTTTCATTTCTTTGAATAATTTATTATTTAGATAATTTGTAGTAATAAGGTTGTAGTAAAATAGTGAAACGTTTCAGAACTTTAAGACTTTCTTAATGTCTTGCTAAGTAAACGTATTTTTTTCTGAGAATGCTGTTTCCTTTTTTTGTTAAAATAAAAAAACTACCTAATCACCTCAAATCTCTTCGCATTCTTAATCGAAAAAACACCCAAACCATTATCAACATTAGTATATAATACCACAGGCTCCGCAAAAGGATTTCCATCTCCAGCCAAATAATCATTCATAGAACGATAGTAATCTACATAAGACTTAGATACCGCCTGAAATTCAAAATCAACAGAAATTGGTTTATTTTCTCCTACTTGAAACCATTGCTCTAATTGAAGTGAATTAGTAAAAGTACTTACCTTATCAGATAACAACAAAGCTAGATTTCCTTCTCCAATAATCGGATTAGTTGTGTTCAATTTAATATAATTAGGGTAAAAAGTTCCCCAAGCAGTTTCATAGATACCACTAGCCCTAATAATATAATGTTGTTCTTTTTCAGTCGAATTATTAAAAGTAATATTATAAATATCTCCTTTAGATTCATAATCTATAAATTGGTCATAAGCATTCACATTCACATCTTTGTCTAAGCTAATCGACACATCTGCCACATCAGGCACAACTTGCTCCGTGTAAACAGTTTCGTATCCATCACCACTTAACTCAAGTCTATAAATTGTGCCTCCTACATCCGATATTGGCTCAATCAAATCCTGCTTGTAAGTAAAAGTAGTATCAATAATTAAAAGCAATTCACCTGTATTCGGGTCAACCCAATTGGCTAAAGTATCTATTTTGTAATACGGTTCAGCACTTATACTTTGAAGGAAAACATTATCCTTGAATATATTGATATTTAAGTTTTCAATTGGTTCAGGTTCATTATTTTCATCCAAAACAGGCAAAGTTGCACCAACTCTTACCTCTAGAAAGTCGTCTCCACTAGAAGCCGTACAATAAATCGTTAATACGGGCGTATGTTCTGGCAAGTCATAATCTATCACCTGACCTTCCAACCATTTATCGCAACTTGTAACAGTTATTATTTGTATAAAAAGAAGACTTAAAAGAATTATTCTTTGCATGATTCATGTTTTTTGTTAAAAATTTTGGTGTAAATTTAACCTTTTTTAAATAAAAAATTAGGCATCAAAAGCATAAAACTTCTGATACCTAATTCATGGAAAAATTGACTTATCAAAATCAACAACAATAAAACTACCTCACTATATCAATCTCTTTCAAGTTAGAAATAGTAAACAAACCTAATCCATTTTCTACATTAGAATACAGAACCACAGGCTCTGCAAAAGGATTTCCGTCTGAGTTCCAATACTTATTCATAGACTCATTAAAATCCATATAAGGTTTTGCAACAGCATAAATAGTAACCTTCACTTCGTCGGGTCTTTGTTCTTGAAGCTGAAACCAATGCTCTAATTCCAATGTCTTACTTTTTCCATCAAAACTCCTGTCAGACACTAATAATCCACCATCAGCATATTCAAAAATAGGGTCATTTGAATTAAAATAAATTCGTTGCTCATGTTTTGAACCATTAGAAGTATAAATGCCAGTTGCGCTAATCAAATAATTGTTCTCCACTCCTGCCTCATCATTAATCGCAATGCTATAACGATCACCAATTTCATCCTGTCCCCATTCTTCTCGTCCATCCACAGGAACATCTTTACTAATACTTACCGAAGCACTTACATTGGATGGCACGACTCCTTCCGAATAAATAGTTTCATATCCTGGTGCACTTACTTCAATACTATATTTCGTACCCATTTCGTTAGAAATAGGTTCCGTCAAAGGCTCTTGATAAGAAAAAGTAGAATCTACATAATATTCTGTTACACCTGTCTGAGGATTTGTCCAACTCCAAAGTGTATCTACCGTATAAGTAGGTTCAGATGACCAAGATTGCTGTAATACATCATTTTTGTACAATTTTATCGCAATATCATCAACAGGTTGCGGCTCACCATCTGTTAAAATTCCTACACTTGTGCCTACTCGTACATCTATTACATTTTCTCCAGAAATAGAGTAGTTATACAATGCCAAAACTGGTGTATGCTCTGGCAAGTCATAATTAATAACTTGACCATTCAACCATTTATCGCAACTCGTCAAACTCAATGTGCCTATCAAAACTAGGCTATATATAATTAAATTTTTCATTGTCTTTTTTTTAAAACACTCTTTTTATTAAAAAGCAAAATATTAAACAATCCTTTAGCTTTCGAGAAGCAAAATTAGGTCTGAAACTTTTATAAGTTGCTGTAACACATAGCTTCCCAAAAAATACTAAAACTTAAACTTCCAAGCTACAGACGGTATCAAAGGGAACAAAGAAAACTGCCTGATAGTGCTTTTAGACGTTCCTGTCACATCATCATACTGTTCCCATAATTGTATAAAAAATGGATTTGCGCGATTGTAAGTATTATAAGTACCAATCACGAAAGTACGTTCATAGCGTTTTTTCTTTTTGAAAAATTCTATTGAAAAATCCAATCGGTGATAAGCTCTCATTCGCTCGGCATTTACACTTTCAGCGCGTGTAACTGTTGTTCCGTAATAGCCACCCAAACCACCTAAACCATTTCTAGGTTGTAATGCTTCATGCTTAGAAGTCGGGATAGTCACGGCATTACCTGTACCATAAACCCATGCTGCAGATATAGAGATTTTTTCATTAAACTTATGCACCGCTACTACCGAAATATCGTGACGGCGGTCATATCTAAACGGAAAACGATTACCACTATTAATACCTTCAAACTGTCTATCTGTCCAAGAAAGCGTGTAACCAATCCAGCCCGTTGTATTTCCTTTTTTCTTTTGTAAAAAAAGCTCCGCACCGTAAGAAGTACCATTTCCTTGTACTACTTTATCTTCCCAAGTTGACGTACTTCCATCATCCAAAATGTCATCACCTAAGAAAGAAGCACCTTCTTTGTAAGCAACTAGGTTATCCATATTTTTATAATAACCTTCCAAACTCACCTCAAACGCGCCAAATGTCTTTGCAAATCCCAATGCCGCTTGCCATGATTGCTCTGGAACAACATTTTCGGTCGTCGGCACCCAAAGGTCAGTCGGTAAACCCAACGAACCGCTTGTTAATAAATGAATATATTGAGTCATTGTCGCATAAGAAGCCTTCATTGCCACATCTCCTGGGAGTTTATAATTCAAACCAATACGCGGTTGTAAAGAATGGTAGAATCTATTATTCACCAAAAAGGAAGAATAATGCAAACCAACATTCATTTTCAACTTACCAAATCGCATTTCATCCTCAATATAAGTTGCAAACTCCATTGATTCCGTCCTTTGTGTATTAATTAACGTATCAATTGGATTCGCTCCTGGATCTTCGACTTTCAATTGAGTTGCTCCTGGTGTAAAGGTATGATGCGTTACATTTGTACCAAAACGCAAATAATGCTTCGGGTTAATTACATAATCAAAATCTGCCTTTGCTCCCCAATCTTCAATACTAGAAAGGTATTTTGCAGCAAAAAGACTTACAGAATCTGTATCATTGAAAGTCGTTTGTTCACTAAATCCTATATCAAATTTGTATCGTGTGTAAGTTGCCATGAAGTTGGCGAATAACTTATTACTAAATTGATGATTCCAGCGAGCAGAAGAAGTAATATTTCCCCATTGCAATCCTGCTTCATCTTCATAACTAATATCTCTATTATTATTGTTATACTTAATCGTACTATAAAAGTCGTCATTTCCACCATAAAAACTCCAATATACGCGGTCACGATTACCAAATTTACGATTAACTTTTGCATTCAAATCATAAAAGTAATACCCTGGAACAACTTGCTCACCATCTTCATTACCTGCATTATAAGCTGCAATAAATGGTCGAGCCAAGGCATCTAAATAAGTTCTACGTCCTGATACAATGAAGGATGAAACATCTTTTTCTATTGGTCCTTCAAAGGTAAACTTAGAAGAAATTAAGCCAATAGAACCTTCTCCATGATACTCTTTTAGGTTTCCTTCCTTCATATTTATCTCCAATACAGAAGACAAACGACCACCAAAGCGCGCAGGATAACCGCCTTTTGTCAAGGTTACATTCTTAATCGCATCCGCATTAAATACAGAAAAGAACCCAAACAAGTGAGAAACATTATAAACAGGTACACCATCCAATAAAATCAGATTTTGGTCAGGACTACCACCGCGAACATAGATTCCGCTTGTCCCTTCATTACCTGATTGCACCCCAGGAAGTAGCTGCAAAACCTTCAAAATATCTACTTCTCCCAAAAAAGCAGGTAATTTTTTAATCTGTTCAATAGGCACATCCATTTGACTCATTTGCACCTCATCCTCAATTTTAATCATCTCATCCGCTACGATTTCTAGCGTTTCCAATTCTTCTCCTTCGCTTACTGCCAAATTCAAATCTATATCTTGATCCAAGAACAGTTTATAGGTTTTGGTCTGATAACCAACATACGAGACGGTCAAATAAACTGAGTCTTTTGGCAAAGTCAAACTATAAAAACCAAAAGTATTTGTACTCGTTCCAGCATTTGCACTTGGCGCAAATACATTCGCTCCAATCAGTTTTTCACCTGTTGCTAGGTCTTCTACATACCCGCTAATCGTGTACTTCTCTTGTGCAAAAGCACCTGCACCTCCCAATAAACAGAGAGTCAGCGTCCAAAAAATCTTATTTAGTTGTAACATTTTTGTTAGTAATTTTTCCTTTTAAAAAACAATTTTCTTAAAAGGGAATAATAGTAATTTTATACCAATTTTATTTTTCTTAAAAAATATTAACTTTTCAACTTATTCTGTAACGTTTATTTAACTGCAAAAAAACAATTTCTTTTAACTTTTTTTTTAGCAATTATTTCTAATTGGCTTTTTCAAGTATCAATTCGTCCGCTCAATGAGGGAAACAAATTACATTCCTATTTCAAACCTACTAAAAGACCGACAATCCTATTTAAAAAAAACTATTCAAAATATTTTTTTTAAGTATCAAGTAACCTCAAATCTTTATTTTCAAAAATATTTTATCAGAAAAAATGAATAAGAGCGTAGAAAATAAAAAAATCTGGTTATTTTAGGTCTAAATTTCACCTCATAAAAATATAAGTTCAATGAAACAATATCTTTTTCTTTCTGCCCTTTTATTTGTTGTTCTTTTCATAACAAGTTGTGATGAAGAATATATTGAATCGATAGATTCTCCATTGAATTATTCTTTTTTTGTGGCAGGTCACACCTATGGCTCTCCAGGTGTCAATAATCCAGGGTTACATCCACCTTTTGAGGCATTTTATGATACCATAAATAATTATTCAGAAATGTCAATGGGCTTTTTAACAGGAGACATTGTTCAAAGCTCTACAGTGCAAAACTGGAATGAAGTTGATACTAGTTTGAAGCGATTAGAAATGCCAATTTATTTTGCATTCGGGAATCACGATATGCAAGACCGTACTTTAGTAGAAAATCGTTATGGTACAACATATAGCACTTTTATCAAGGAAAATGATTTGTTTATTATCTTAGATCCTAATCTAGCAAATTGGAATATAGAAGGAGAGCAGTTAGATTTTTTAAAAAACACTTTGAATGAGGTAGGCTCAGATATCAATAATATTTTTGTCTTTTTTCACCAACTAATATGGCTAAAAGATAATCACGTTCTAAATAATAATGAACCTAACTCTTTTGAAGATAAAGCAGATGTTTTAAGTTTTTGGACAGAATTAGAGCCCCGTTTTAATGATTTAAACAAACCAGTTTTTTTATTTGCTGGTGATGTTGGTGCCGTAGCACATTCTCCAAGTCTCATGTATTACAAAGAAAAGAATTTGACTTATATCAGTAGCGGAATGGGTTATATAGGAACAGATAATTTTCTTATTGTGGAAGTTTCAGATAATGGTCAAGTTGATATGAAGCCTGTTTGGCTAAATAACTCCAATTTATCTGACAAAATTGAAAATTATCCACCTTTATAAAAGCACTAAAAAAAGAGACTGTATCAAAAGCAAAATAATCAGCTTGAGATTTTCTTATTTGAAAATTTTTCAGACACCTATCCGAGAAACTCAAGTATATTTTTACCTTTTGATACAGCCTCTTAGAATGAAATGTAATTCATTTTCATTCAAAAGCTTACATATTTAAGCCTTTATCACCATTTGATGATTTATAAAACTCATTCACCATTTTCATAAAAATCTTCAAGCTATTTTGATTTTTATTATCAAAAGTCATAGTAGAAACGCTTCCATCCAAATCACCCGAAGCACGAAATTCTCCTGCTTCGTCGATATTTAGCTTCGGAAACATTGACTTCAAAGAAGCCATATCTGCATACATTCCAAAAGAGCCTTTATTCAAATCTTTAGCATCTGCCTTTTTGAATTTGCCAGAAGCCACCGTCGAAACAATGTCACCCTGACCAACAAACATCATATCTTTTTTAACAACTATTTTATAGTTAGAAGAAGTAAAAGGAATCTTAATTTCGTAAGTATCATCACCAATCGAAGACATCATACGCGTCGCTTTCGCCGCTTCTAAGATTTTATCCATTGATTTTTGGTCAGCTATTTTCATTCCGACTAGCATATCAGGCGCATCTTTAGCACCATTACCATAACCTGCCACGAATATATCTCCATCAATTGCTTTCATAATGTCATCACGCGAAATTCCGACACTATTCATCATCATATCCGCGCTCATTGTTGCACCAAGTTGTTCCTCCAACAATGTATTGATACCCTTCATATTCACTCCACCTGTCATTACACCAATTAAGTTATCCGCAGGAATAAATTTCGAAAAATTAGTATTTACATCTTCTTTTACAATCGCTCCTGCCAATTCCTTCACCTTAGGATTCAAATGAAACTCTTGACGCGCTTCCATTTTACCATCCTTAAAATCTGCATACGAAACCGTATAATTATCCTTTAAATCCTCTTTGGTAATATCAAAGCTATTCAAATACATTTCGTAATCTTCATCTACCATATCAGCAACAAAACTACTACTCTGAAAACTAAAGAAGTCGTGATTTCCTGTGAAATTTTTATTAAAGTCTTTGTTAGAAGCAATGTTATTACTTGGCTTTTCTGTAAACATTTTCACTGCTCTATCTGCTGCATTGTTCGCTTCATTAGCATTATCGCTATCTATCTGAAAATTATCAACATTGAATGTTCCAGAAACTGCAATTGCCGTATTTTCATTAAAAGCAATCGCTGCGTTACTTCCAATTTGAACAACCTTCAAGCCTGCTTTTTCTTCAATAGTTAATTCACCATTTTGTTTACCTTTCTGAAGCATTTCAAGAAACTGAGTCGCATCGTTTATACTAAAAACAGTTCCCATATAGCCGCCTTCTTTAGGATTTTCCATATCCGAAAACATATAAACGTTCTTAGATAAGTCAATTCCAGATTGCGTTGGGTCTTGCATCAAATACACCAATTCTGGGCGGTCATTTTTTGCTTCATTCATCATATTTTGATAAAATTCCATGTTTTTGACTTCCTCAAAATCCATTTTATCCATCAACGATTTCATGTTTACAGTATTCACAGATGCAGCCGTAGAAGGAATAAAAGCTAATGCCGCTTCATCTTCAACACTCAAACTCATCGCTGAACTACCGTCCTTCTTACATGATTGAAAAATGGTTACCGTAATAATTAAACCTAAAAAGAAACTTAATTTTTTCATTATTATTTAACTGATTTTTTGATTTTAATCTAATAATCGGTAAGGTCTTTTAATTATAATCCAAATGAAAGTATGATAGACGAAAGCGGTTTTTTATTAGATTGGTGAATATTTTTTAATAAAAAACCGCTAGCGGGCTTTTACAAACAAAAATCAAAATCACTCTAGTTTTCCCTTTCTTAATCCAAATTCCTTAAATTCACCTCTCAATAAGAACTACTCTAGTTTTCTTTTTTTATAAAAAAATAAAAATCAATGAAATTAAAAATCACACTCTTAGCATTTTGCATGAGTTACGCCTTTTTGATACAGGCGCAAAACAAAGAAAAATGGGATGTAAGCAATCCTTCAGGTGAATACAAAGAGATAGAAGTTATCACGGATGAAGGAACTTGGATGAACTTAGATGTTAGTCCCGACGGTCGAACGATTGTCTTTGATATGATGGGCGATATTTATAAAATGCCGCTTTCGGGTGGTTCGGCGCAGGTACTTCGTAGCGGATTGCCGTATGAAGTGCAGCCGCGATTTAGTCCTGATGGCAAGCAAATCTTATTTACAAGTGATGCTGGCGGAGGTGATAACCTTTGGGTGATGGATACCAACGGAAAGAACGCCAAACAAATCACTAAAGAGAGTTTTCGATTATTGAATAATGGTATTTGGACGCCTGATGGTGAGTATCTTATTGCTCGAAAACATTTCTCTTCTGGGCGTTCCCTCGGTGCTGGAGAACTTTGGATGTACCACAAAACGGGTGGTTCTGGTATTCAATTGACGAAACGCAAGAACGACCAACAGGATTTGAATGAGCCTTCAATTTCCAAGGATGGACGCTATATATATTATAGTGAAGATGTGTATCCTGGTGGAAATTTTCAATACAATAAAAACCCAAATAAGCCATTTAAATTGCGTCTAATGTACGAAGCAAATCCAATGAGTTTCCTAATTGAACAAGCCGGTGGTAAAGCAGAAACCAGTAAACAGCGTATCATGGACATTGAGCCAACAGACATTCACCAACGTGTTGAAGTTATTATGGGTTCAAAAAATGAAGTGGAAGCTTGTTTAGGTT